>JAPULJ010000376.1 GCA_027295145.1 Alphaproteobacteria bacterium
ATTGGAGGTCGGCAGTGGCAACGGGTTCTCGCAGATCGAAAATCTTTAGCATCGCCGTGATCCTCTCGCTCGGCCTTATTCTCATCGCCGGGCAGCCACGTGCCGAAACGTTCCGCATCCAGTTCGCCCACTTCAACGACGCTTACCAGATCGTTCCTTCGGCCAAAGGTTGGGGCGGGCTGGCCGAGATGAAAACGCTGATCAAGCGCGAGAGCTTCGCCGGAGTAGCGACGCTTGTCACCTTCGGCGGCGATCTGATCTCGCCCTCGCTGCTCTCGGGTATGACCAAGGGCGCGCACATGATCGAGATCACCAACGCGATGGGCATTAGCGTCGCGGTGCTCGGCAACCACGAATTCGAACACGGGGTCGCGGTGCTTAAAAGGCGGCTCGCGGAATCGAAATACCCCTGGCTGGCGGCCAACGTTACCGCGCCGAACGGCAGGCCTTTCACCGGCACGCGGACAACCTGGATGACCAGCGCCGGCGGGCTCAAGATCGGTTTTGTCGGCCTCGTCACACCGGGATCGAAGGACCTCGTACGCAAGACCGAGCCTGTCGCTTTCAAGCCCATTATCGCCCCCGCTCGCTGGGCGGTGGCAGCGCTGAAGAAGCGTGGCGCCGACATCATCGTCGCCCTCACCCACCTTGCTATGCCGGAGGACCGACGCCTGGCCAAAGAAGTCAAAGGCATCAATCTGATCCTCGGCGGTCACGAACACATCCCGATGGCGATCTACGAGGGCGGCACGCTGATCCTCAAGGCCGGCACCGACGCGCGCTACCTCGCGGTGGCGCTGCTGGTCGTCGAGAAGACCGGCGCCGGGGCCAAAAAGCGCCTCGGTATCGTCCCCCATTTCCGCTTCGTGCCCAACTATAAGACCCCGGCCGAGCCCACGGTTGCGCGTATCGTCAATCGCTATCAGAGCCGTCTCGACCGCGAGCTCGGTGTCGCCATTGGCAGGACGCTGACCGCCCTGGATACCAGGGCCGAGACCCTGCGCGGCGGCGAGGCCGCATTCGGCAATCTGGTCACCGACGCCGTTCGAGCGCGGATGAAGACCCAAGTCGCACTGATGAATGGCGGCGGCATGCGCGGCAATCGGCTCTACAAGGCCGGCACAGTGCTGACCCGCAAGGACATTCTCGGCGAGATGCCCTTCGACAACACGCTGATGGTTCTGCGCATTAGCGGCCGCCAGCTACGCGCGGCCCTCGAACACGGGGTGGCACGGGTCGGCGAGCAATCGGGCCAATTCCCGCAAGTTTCCGGGCTGAGAATGGTCTACGACCCCAAACGGCCTGCCGGCAGACGGGTGTTGTCGGTCAAGATCGGCGGCAAGCCTCTCGATCCGAATGCCATGTACACGCTTGCCACCAATGATTTTCTCGCCGATGGCGGCGACGGCTATGCGATGCTCGGCCGGGCAAAGCGCCTGATCGGTGCCAATGCGGGGCCCCATATGGCCGGCTCGGTTGTCGACTACATCAAAATGAAAGGCACCGTTTCTCCTCGGATCGAGGGCCGGATCGTAACCAAAAGATAGCGCGGCCGAGACCAGACAAGCATGAGCTAGACAAGCATTGAGTAAGTGAGTTCCTATAACTTCAGCCGGCTTCGCGCCCTCATCGCCGAGGATGATCCGAACATGCGGACCATCCTGAAGATGAGCCTCGGCGCCTGCGGGCTCGACGATCTTGTGCTGACGGACAGCGGCGGCGAGGCTTTCGAGATCATCATCGAGACCGAGCCCGACCTCTTGATCACCGACTGGCGGATGGCCGGCGGCGGCGGCATAGAGCTCATCCGCCGCGTGCGTATGGCGCCCAACAGCCCGGACCACTTTCTGCCCATCGTCATGCTGAGCGGTTACGCCCACCGCGATCAGGTCATGGAAGCGCGCGATGCGGGGGTAACCGACTTTCTGGTCAAACCGATCACGGCGAAGAACCTGCTGACCCGCCTGCTCGCGGTGATCGAACATCCGAGACCCTTCATCTCGACCCCGAATTTCTTTGGCCCCAATCGCCGTAATAAGAGCGACCCCGACTATGACGGCCCCAACAACCGTACCGTTGAACCCATCGAGACACCGATCGACACACTGCCGATCGCCGTAGGTGAGGACGCAGTCCTCGAATTCGCGGAGGATATCGGCCCGCGCCTCTACCGCCCCCCCAACCGCCTGCGCGAGAAGCTGGGCGAACTCGACGGCCCCGATCCGGAATTCCTGATCGCCCGCATCGAAGCCGGGATCGCCGAGCTCAAAGAGCGCTATATGAGCTGGGCGAACGCTGATTTGACGGCGCTCTACGGCGCCCTCGAGGCGGCGCGCGCCCATATGGGAAATCGCCAGGACCATATGGGCCAAATGCACGAAATCGCGCACAACATGCGCGGCCAGGCGGGCACTTTTGACTACCCGTTGATTGCCGAAATCGGCAGCTCGCTATGCTCGTTCGTCGATTCGGCAGTTAAGTTCGGCGACAGGGAGCTCGAGGCGGTGGCGCTACATGTGCAGGCCATCCACTCCGTAATCGGGGGCAAAGTCGAGGGACACGGCGACGAGCAGGCACGTTCGATGCTGGCCGGCCTGGCCGTAGTCTCGGCCAAGATTCTATCCTGAAGTACCCGCCACTACAGATAATTTTGAGCCTCAGCGCGCGCCGTTCGCCATGAGCCAGGCATTCAGTCGTTTCCAGCCGTCCTTCGCCGGTCCCTCGCGGTAGGAGGGACGATAGTCTGCATGGAAGGCGTGCCCGGCATCGGGGTAGACATGGATCCGCGACTTGGTGTTGCCGCTGGCCTTGAGCGCCTTTTCGAGCGCCCGGAGCCGAGCTAGCGGAATGCCGCCGTCCTGGGCACCGTAGAGGCCGAGGATCGGCGCCTTGATTTTACCGGCGAGGCCAATCGGCGTTGTTTTGTGCAAGGGACCGCGCGGCCAATCGAGGGGACCATACCAGGCGATGCCGGCTTTCAGGTTCGGGTTGTGGGCGGCGTAGAGCCAGACGATCCGCCCGCCCCAACAGAAGCCGGTGATCGCCAGTTTGGATATGTCCGCCTTGCCGGTCGCCTTCATCCAGGCAACGCTGTCGTCGAGGTCGGTCATGACTTGGCTATCAGACGCCTTGACGACGACCTCCCTGACCAGCTTGCCGATCTGCCCGCGTCCGAATTTTGAGGCATCCCCTTGGCGGGCGTAAAGCTCGGGCGCCACAGCGATGTGGCCGAGCTTGGCGAGACGGCGGCAGATATCCTTTATGTGCTCGTGGACGCCGAATATCTCCTGTACGACGAGGATCGCCGGGAACGGCCCACCCGAGGCCGGCATCGCCCGATAACCGGGGATCCGGCCGTCATCGACCGGGATCTTGATCTCGCCGGCGATAAGACCGCTGGAGTCGGTACGGATGGTTTCGGCCCCAACCGGTCCGGCTGCCAGCGCGAACCCGCTGGCCAGCGATGTTGCCACGAACCCCCGGCGGGTCAGTTTAACGTTTGGGATCAAGCTCTTAAGATGAGTGATCTCGTTCATCGCTCCGCCTCTTCGAGACTTGGTGGTTGAACTGTCAGCTTGGCCGAACAGGGGTGCCTTTGAAAGGCCTCCAACAAAATTTTAGCGGCGCATTGCGCTTAGTGGATATCCTGCCGGCTGGAGCGTAATCCAATGACTTGGCATCACGTACTGCAATAATACCCTCCCCCTCTCAAGGAGGTGAGGGAAATTTATTTCGCCAATCCAAAATGATGTTGCTCTAAGTAGCGGGCCAACGGTGGGACAGAGCGTGCGGGCCAGTGCTATTAGAAGGCCATGCCCTCGGTCTTCGCCGCCCTCCTCGCCATTTTATTGTCCACTGCCGTTTCCGCCGAGGCCTTGCGTATTCAGGCTACGCCCGTCCCCCTCAAGGCTGGCGATCCTTCCGTTAAGCGGGTCGGGCGGCTGGTCTATCAGGGCGGGTTGTTGTTGCGCTCGCGGCACCGCCGCTTCGGTGGGCTCTCAGGTCTGCATGTCAGCGCCGACGGCAAGCGCCTGCTGGCGATCTCCGATATCGGCCGCTGGGTCGAGGCCCGCCTGCGCTACGATCGGGCCGGTCGCCTGATCGGACTCGCTCACGCCCACATCGGACGGTTGCGCAGGCCCGATGGCGGTCTCTTAAGTTGGCGCGAGCGCGATTCCGAGACCCTTGCCATGCTCTCCGGCGGGCGTTTGGCCGTCGGCTTCGAGGGAACCCCTAGAATCTGGATCTACCCACCATCAAAGTCGCCGTTCGCGCGGCGGCCGACGGCGATCGCCGTGCCGGAGGGCCTGCGTTTCGCCTCGCGCAATGCCGGGCTCGAAGCCCTGGCGGCGCTTGCAGGCGGCGGTCTTCTGGCGCTGGCCGAGGACATGGCCGCGCCCGCCCCCCATGGATATGGCGCCCATGCCGGTTGGCTGCGCGCGAAGGGTCGCTGGACAGCGCTCGCCTACGACCGGGTCGGGGTCTACCGGCCTACCGGGGCGGCGCGCCTGCCAACGGGGACCAAACATGCAGGAGACGTGGTGGTGATCGAGCGCGCGCTCTATCTCTTCGCCGGTTTCTCGATCCGGGTTATGCTGATGCCCGCTCACGCCATCAAAGCCGGCGCCCGCATGCGGCCCAAGCACCTGGCGACGTTAGCGGCGCCACTGACGGTCGATAATTTCGAGGGCGTCGCCGCGCGCCGGGGAGCCAATGGCGAGACCCTGATCTACCTCGTCTCGGACGACAATTTCCGGGCTGGTCAGCGAACCTATCTGATGATGTTTCGGCTGACCGACTAGAAATACCTGCGTATTCGAAACCGCATGCAAAAAGCCCGCCGTTGAGGGCGGGCTTGAAGAAGTCGTTTCTAGCCGGTGGGTCAGCCGGCTGCGGCTGCCTTGGCCGCCGCTTTGACGATGCGGCGCTTGAGCTTCTGCGCAGTCGGGGCCAGCTTGGCATTAGCAGTGCCGAGGAGATAGGCGTCGAGGCCTCCCTTCTTGTCGATCGAACTGATCGCCCGCGTCGTCAGGCGCAGGCGCACCGACTGGCCCAGCGTCTCGCTGTGCAGGGAGGCGTGCTGAAGATTGGGTAGCCAGCGCCGGCGGGTTTTGTTGTGGGCGTGGCTCACATTATTGCCTGTCTGCACGCCCGTGCCGGTGATCTCGCAGCGTCGTGCCATCGAAATTCTCCGAAAAAGAAATTTGGGCCGACGAGGCCCATTCCGTTGCCGCTATTTAGGAGATCGCAGGCAGAGCGTCAAGGGAGCAACCACCACCAACCCATACCGCCAATCGGGCGGTGCCTGCACCGCACCATGGTCAGCAACCGCAGAACTATTTTATTGTGCAGCGCACAAAAACATTGACACAAGGAATTTCGGCCCTATATTGCAATTCATGTTGCAGTGCAGCATAGAAATTCATCAGCCAACCGGCGCCGGAGCGCCACTAGCATTGGAGTGTTTCAAATGACCAATTTCGTCAACGAAGCCGCGGTCAAGGCCGGGACAGAAGCCGCCCAGAAGGGCTACGAGCAGTTCGCCAAGCTGACCAATGAGCAGCTCAAGAAGACCTTCCCGGCAGCCGCCGACAAGTTCGAACAGGTTGCTGACTTCAACAAAGGTAACCTCGAAGCCGTTTTCGCCGCCGGTCAGGCCGCAGCCAAAGCCTTCGAGGCGATCGGCCAGGAGTTCGCCGCTCTTAATCAGAGCGTCATCGAGACCAGCCTTGCCAATGCCAAGGCGCTGATGGCGTGCAAGAACGTTCAGGAAGCTGTCGAGCTGCAGACCGAGCAGGCGCGTGCCGGCTTCGATAAAGCCCTCGCCCAGGGCAGCAAGCTCGGCGAGATCACGGCCAAGGCAACTGGCGATGCAATCAAGCCGATCAACGCCCGCGTCAACGAGGCCGTCGAGACCTTCGCCAAGCCTCTCGCCGCCTAACGCGTATTCCTCTCCAAAATCTTATCTCAAGCGCCCGGAGCCGATTTGGTTTCGGGCGTTTTTGTATGCGTGGAGGACCACCTCAATTCGACTGCGATGGGCAACCCAATCACGTCATTTCGAGCGCAAGAGATATGTGACGTCTTAAGAGTTCCCGCCTACTCTCACAGATATCTGCTGGCTAGCGCCGCTGCGTTTCGGCGAATTCCATGTAGAGTTCGAAAGCTTTCTTGGCCACCGGGCCGGGCTGTAAATCTCGATCCTCGAGCTTGGTGACCGAGGAGACCTTGGCGTAATTGCCGGAGGAAAATACCTCGTCGGCGTCCTTCAGCTCGTTGACGGTGATGGTTTGCTCGACGACCTCGGTGCCCGCTTCACGCAGCAGCTTCATCACCCGCTGGCGCGTGATGCCGTTGAGGAAGGTGCCGTTAGGGACCGGCGTGTAGGCGGTGCCGTCCTTAACGCAATAGAGGTTGGCGGTGGCGAACTCGGCGACGTTGCCGAGGAGATCGCAGACGACGGCGTTGTCAAAGCCGCGCTTGGCGGCTTCCTGCAGGGCGCGCGCCGAGTTGGGATAAAGACACGATGCCTTGGCGTCGGTCGGGGCGGCGTCGGCGGTGGGGCGGCGAAAGCTCGATATGCAGGCGGTGAAGCCGCTACCGTCGGGCATCGGCGAGTTGGTGATGACCAAGGCGAAACGCGTGCTCTCGGGGATCGGCGAGACGAACCCCTCCTCGGCAAACATCATCGGGCGCACGTAGAGCTCCGCGTCTTTCGGGAATTTTTCGATCCCCTCCCATGCGAGGTTTAATATTTCCTCGGCCGTCACCGGCGGCGCCAATCCGAAACTCAGCGCCGAAGCGATGCACCGCGCGCAATGCCGGTCGAGGTCCGGCGCCATTCCCCGGATCGAGCGTGCGCCGTCAAAAACGACCGAGGACAGCCACGCCGCATGGGTCTGCGAGCCCATCAGCGGCGCGTTGCCCTCGACCCATTTGCCATCGACGTAAGTGATGCCATCGCCGAATGCGCCGTGCTGTCCCATCTCTTGATACTCGTGTGTTTAGTGAAGCGCGGCGACTGCCGCCGGTTGACGCGCAGCATACCCTGGAGTGCGGGGACAATCCAACCGATGCGGGCGCATGGTAGTGTGGCAGCCGGCACAAACTGGAAATGGGTGGCGGCAATGGGCGCATCTCGAGAATGCATTGATGTAGCGCGACACCTTTTTCCAGCGACAAAGAATTTGGCTTACTTCAACACCGCTGCCGTTTCCCTAGGCAGCACGGTCTTGAGCGAAGCCTATTCAAAATTCATTGCCGATTGGACCGGACACGGTTTCGATTTCGTTTATGCCGAACAGGCCGGCGAGAAGGCCCGCAGCGCCTTTGCCAATATCATCGGCGCGAGGGTCGAAGATATCGCGTTGATACCATCTGTCAGTGCTGCCGCCGGTTTGATTGCCTCGCAATTCGGCAAGGCTGATCGAGGGGAGAGCATTGTAATCGGCGAACGTGAATACAGCTCGAACCACTTCCCTTGGCGGCTGCTCGAACGTAAGGGCTATGAGATAAGACAAATTCCCTTTCGCAATGGCGGGCTCGAGCCGGATGACATCGCGGAACAGGCAGATGGCGGGACGAGGCTTATCGCGTTTAGCGCCGTTCAAACCGCCTCCGGCCATCGCTCGGATATCTTGGCTATCGCAGACATTGCCGGCCGGGCGGGAGCGATGACCTTTGTCGACGGGGCGCAAATGGCCGGCGCATTGCCCGTCGCGCCCTATCTGGACAGCATCGACGTGTTTGCAACTTCCGATCACAAGTTCCTGCTGAATGCCGGCAGGGGCATGGGTTACTGTTATATCCGCGAGAGCGTGCAGCGCTCCATCGTCCCAACAAATGCCGGATGGAAAGCTGGCGCCGTTCCTTTCGAAAGTTTTTTCGGGCCGGATATGCGGCTGTCGCAAACAGCCTCGCGCTTCGATAATTCCATCAGTTGGTTGGCAGCCATCGGGGATGATGCCGCGTTATCGCTATTCGACCGGTTCGGCGTTGATACCGTTTTTGCCAAGAACATCGAACTGGTCGAAACTTTGCGTGATCGTTTGGCCGAGATCGGGCGGCGCGCAGTTGATCTACCCGACGCCAATCAAAGCACAATCGTGGCCATCCCGCTTGACGATACAGACCCCGCGGCTCTGCTGGACCATCTCAAGAATGCTGGTGTTGTTTGCGCCGCCAGGGACGGAAACCTCAGGATTTCTGTGCATTTCTACAATAATTCCGACGATATAGACCGCCTCATATCCGCGCTCAAGGACTAACGGGTTTCCGATTACTGATTGGGTCAGGAGCCTCTAAATCGAGCCCCGAGCCTTCATGTCGTCTTGAGGCGCGCGAGAGAGGCGACGCTTACCTAAGGCACCATGGCGACGATCTTGCCGAAGACGTCGCGTGATCCTCAGTTTTTTCTGGCAGGCGTCCTCATTGGCGACAGGTCGTTTCGCATAGATTTTCGCAAATCTGTCCCAGACCTTATCCAGCTTACTCACCATCATCTCCGATTATTTCGCTGCGGGCATGGCAACTGAGCCCGGAAAGAGCCATGGATTTCCGAATAAGCACAGCTAAAAACCGGACAAATAGACTGTTGTTGCTGTGGGTATTTGACTGGGTTTTAGACAAACCGAGATTTTGGACACCCACGACGTTTGACTTGCGAGCCGCCTATGATGCCAACAGCAGGTCCGACGCCTTCTCGGCGATCATGATCGTCGGCGCGTTGGGGTGACCGGTGTTCATGCTGGGCATGACGGAAGCATCTGCAATTCGTAGTCCCTGTATTCCCCGCACCCTCAGCTCTGGATCGACAACTGCCATATCGTCCACGCCCATCTTACAGCTTCCGATCGGGTGAAAGGACGTGGAGGCAATCGTCCGTATCTCGGCGATCAAATCGTCATCGCTCTGGGCGTGTGAGCCGGGCGAAACTTCTGCTCCACGCACTGTGTCGAAGGCAGGCATGGCAACGATCTCGCGCGCCCGTTTGACCATCTCCACCATCAGCCGCATGTCCTCCGGTTCGGTCAGATATCGCGGGTCGATCACTGGTCGGTCCAGTGGATCGTCGGATACGATGGTCACCTGGCCACGACTACGCGGACGTGTCGGAAAACTTGATATTGTGAACCCGTGCCGGTCGGGCGGTCTGAGTTCTGGCGCATCCAAGCTGATGAAAAACGGGATCATCAGGAGTTCCATGTCCGGAGCCGCGAGCCCGGCGCTGGACGAGAGAAACGCGCCAGATTCAAAATGATTGGTGGTCAGCGGTCCCGACCGATCGGTGTCATAGCGTTCCTGAACGGCCGCCACGATCTCGGCACTGCGTCCGTAAGGCGTCAGGGGCTCGGTCACTTCCCACCGGGACCGGAAGTGCAGATGATCCTGGAGATTCTCACCGACACCGGGCAAGTCATGCACCACGTCTACCCCGACGGACCGGAGCGTGTCGGCAGGACCGATTCCAGAGATTTGCAATAGATGCGGTGAGCCGATTGCGCCTGAAGAGAGAACCACCTCACGGGACGTATGCGCCCGATGGCTTTGCCCCCGCACCAGATAGTCGACGCCGACCACGCTGGTCCCATCGACGACAATCTTGGTAGTCGCAGCACCGGTGATCACGGTCAGGTTCGGGCGGTCCATTGCAGGGCGCAGATAGGCGCGCGCAGTACTGCAACGCTCATTGCCATCAATTGTCGCTGGAAAGTAACCGCAACCCTCAATATCCGCGCCATTCAGGTCCGCATTGAAAGGGATGCCGTTATCCTGACACGCCTGTATAAAGGTGTCTGTCAGTTGATAGCGCTCTGACTGGACATCGACGACGAATGGTCCACTCTTGCCATGAAGCGCGCCATTGTGAATGCGATTTCCCTCTGAGCGCTTGAAATAGGGAAGCACCCCTTCCCACGACCATCCATCACAACCGAGCTGACGCCAGCAATCGTAGTCGGACGGGTGTCCACGTAGGTAGATCATATAATTGATCGAGCCCGTGCCGCCGATAACCCGGCCACGCGGATAAGCGATCTGACGATTATGCAACTCTGCCTGTGGGGCGGTCCGGAATCCCCAGTCGTATTTCGTGTTAGTCAGAGCGCTGAATTTTGCCGGGGTCAGGATGCGCGGATCGTCATCACCACCGCCCGCTTCCAGAAGCAGGACAGAGACGTCGGGCTTCTCAGAAAGGCGGGCTGCGACCACGCATCCAGCGGAGCCAGCTCCCACAACAATAAAATCGTACTCATTCGCCATCCAGCGGATTAATCACGTTTCCCGTAATCCGTCAACAAGTCGAGCCGCAATGCCTCGCGAGATCCAAATTTCCCGGAATTCATGCGTTTTTGGCCACCCCGACAATGACAATTTTATCCTGCCAACCATGGCTATTTTTGAGAGATCGTTATCGGCTTACGATGTCCTATTCGGATCAGAAACAGAAATGCCAACAATCCTGCACGAACATATGCCTTTGGGCGCAAAGCAAACCTGATCTGTTGAGACGCCAACGTTTCAAGCACTGTAACCACGGAAATTTGGTCTGAGATACGACCCAGCATATGGCGGGCAGGGTTGCCCAATTACGGCCGGAAGCCTTGTCCCTACGGCACCTTCGCGACGATCTTGCCGAAGACGTCGCGGGATTTCAGGCGTTCGAGGGCGGTGAGGAAATCGCCCAACTCGATTTCGGTGTCGATGACCGGGGTGATGCCGGCGGCCATTTTGTCCAGGCTTTGTACGACGTTACGCACGGTCGAGCCGAATGAGCCGAAGATTTTGAGCTGCTGCTGGAAAATCTGGTAGAGGTTGGTCTCGGCCAGGATGCCGCTGGTCGACCCGCAGGTGACCAGCCGCCCGCCGCGTGCCATCGACAACAAGCTGCCGGCCCAGGTGCTTGCCCCGACATGCTCGAAAACGACGTCGACGCCCTTTTTGTCGGTGAGCCGCCGGGCCCGGCTCTCGAAGCGTTCCTCGATGTAGTTGATGACGTGGTCGGCGCCCAAAGCCTTGGCTTTCTCGATCTTTGCATCGCTGCCGACGGTGGTGATGACGGTGCAGCCGATATCCTTGGCCATCAGAATCGCCGTCGAGCCGATGCCGCTGCCGCCGGCCTGGACCAGGATGGTCTCGCCGGCCTCCAGCTTGGCGTTGTCGAACAGCATGTGCTGGACGGTAGCGAAGGTCACCGTCGTGCAGGCAGCGTCGCGCAAAGAGACTGCTGGCGGTACCTTGATGACGCGCTGGGCCGGCACCTTGACCCATTGCGCGGCGATGCCGTCGACGTGGAAGCCCATGATCCCGGCGACGTCCTCGCAGAGATTTTCGCGGCCCTCCTCGCAACGCCGGCACGTGCCGCAGAATAGGCCTGGATAGATCACCACCTTATCGCCGGCTTTGATGCCCTTGGCCTGTGGGCCCACCGCCTCGACCTCGCCGGCGCCTTCCACGGCGACGATGATCGGCATCGCCTGGCGTTGGGCGAAGGCCATACCGCGATAACCGAAAAGGTCGATATGATTGAGGCCGACCGCGCGCATGCGCACCAAAACCTCGCCGCCCTCGGGCGGGCTCGGCTTGGCCACCTCGTCGATCCTGACCTCGCCCCCCTCCTCCTGGAGGCGCAGGGCCTGCATGGTATCGCTCACCGCTGGATGCCGAGGCTCGCGGTTAGCCCGCCATCGACCGGCAGGTCGGCGCCAGTGATGTAGCCGGCATCTGCGGACATCAGGAAGTTTACGACCCCGCCAATATCGGCCGGGGTGGCGTAACGGCGCACCGGGATCTGCTTTTCCAGCTTCTCGCGGAAATCGGCATAGGGCTCCAGCATTTCGGTATCGACATAGCCGGGCGAGATGAAATTGACGGTGACGTTGCGCCGGGCGATCTCGACCGCCACTGTCTTGGTGTAGCCTAGCAGTGCCGCTTTGCTGGCTGCGTAGATGGCGTTGCCGGGGTTGCCGCGCATCGCCGTCACCGAGCCGATGAAAACGATCCGCCCCTCGCGCGCCCGCATCATCGAGCGCAGCATGGCGCGCACGATCCGCACCGTGGCCCAGAAATTGACCTGCATCGCCGCGCCGGCGGCTTCTACATCGATCGTCGCCGCCAGACTATCGTAGGATTTGCCGGCATTGTGGACGAAGCCATAATAGCCGCCCTCGGCCTCGAGTTCCTTGGCGAACGCCTCGACGGCGGCGCGCTCGGACATATCGCAACCCCTGGCCGAGAGCGTGGCGTCCTTGGTCTCGCTCTCGATCTCGGCGATCAGAGCATCGGCTGGACCCTTCGAGCTATTGTAGGTGAAAGCAACCTCGTAGCCCTCGACCACCAACCGGCGGACGATGCCGGCGCCAATGCCCCGGGCGCCGCCGGTGACCAGTATGCGCTTGGCCATCAGTCGGCCGAGCGTGAGAAGACGAGGCTGACATTCTGCCCGCCGAAGCCGAAGGAATTGGAGAGAACGAACTCCGGGCTGGCCTTGCGCGCCTGGTTGGGGATCACGTCAAGCTCGAGGTTGGGATCGGGAATGTCGTAGTTGATCGTCGGCGGCAGCATTCCCTCGGTCAGCGAGAGGATCGAGAAACTCGCCTCGACGGCGCCTGCGGCGGTCAGCGTATGGCCGATCATCGATTTGTTCGAGCTGGCCGCGAGCCCACTGGTTGCGTGCTTACCGAAGACTTCGGTGATTCCGAAATTCTCCATCTTGTCGTTTTCTTGCGTGCTGGTGCCGTGGGCGTTGATGTAGCTGATGTCCGCCGGTGCGATACCGGCATCGTCTACCGCCATTTGCATCGTCCGCATGATGGCCAGTCCGTTGGGGTTCGATCGGGTGCGGTGGAAAGTATCAGTGGCTTCGCCGCACCCCCTGACATAGGCGATGATCTCGGCCCCCCGGGCGCGCGCGAAGTCAGGATCTTCGAGGACCAGCGCGGCACCGCCTTCGGCCATGACGAAACCGTCGCGGTTCTTGGAAAAAGGTTTCGAGGCCTTTTCCGGCGGGTCGTTCTTGGTCGATAGAGCCGATAACTTCGAGAAGCGGATCAGGGCTTCCTCCTGGATCGAGCCGTCGGTGCCGACCGCCAGCGCCGCCTTGGCGCCGCGCCGGATCGCCTCGACGCCAAGCTGGATGGCACTGGCGCCCGAAGCACAGGCCGTGGTCAGGGTGATTGGCGAGCCTTGCGTATGGTAATCGCGGGCCAGTTTCGCGGCCAGATTGCCGAAGGTAAATTCGATATGGGCGGCGCTGGTATCCTCGTTGGGTTGGAACTGGGCACCTTCGAGGCTGTAAGGACTGTTGGGACCGGCCGAGAGCGTGTGGCACAGCTCGCGCCTGGTTTCCCAATCGTGCTCCAGCGGCGGTGCGGCAAGGAACAGGCCGCCCGGGAACGCCTCTTCCCCGAGCCAGCCCGCCCGCGCCATCGCTTCCTCGATCGCCGCCTTGGCAAGAGCGTGGCTCAAGGCTGGCGGGTTGGTGCGTTCAAGATCCAGGAAGTCGACCGAACCGGCGATCGTCGTCCGTAAACCGTCGGTTGGGAAGCGCGTAATGGCGTGGATGCCCGAGCGACCGGCGATCAGCTTCTTCCAATTTTCCTCGACCCCTTGGCCGAGCGAGGTGATCACGCCGAATCCCGTCACCGCAACAGGTTTGCCGCTGTCATTTCTGCTAGCCATCGATTGCCTCCAGGAGGGCCATGCCCTCGCCTTGCGTCATACCCCAGCCGGTTATTAATACCTGATCGACGCTTGCCTTCTCAACGCGCATTTCCAACGGCTCCTCGGGCGACAGCGGCGCAAACACCTCGCTCCTCTTAAGACACGCAATTCCGAGGATCGTGTTGGCCAGAAACGAGGCCTCGAAGGAATGGCCGGTCGCGCGGCCCGTGCCGCGCACCGCAATGTCGCCTCGCTGCTCGGTAAGCGCGGTCAAAAAACCGTGCTCCTCGCTTGTGATTGGGCCGGACCCCGTGGCCCCGCTGATCACTGCCAGCGGTCGGTCTGTAACGCTGCCGGCAACGCTCTCCCACTGGGCTTGCGCCACCGCCGCCGCCGAGCCGGGCGTGCGGTCAGACAGATCGCAAAGCACGGTACGCACCCTAGCCGTCGGTTTTGCCCCGCGCGCTTCGGCATGATCGCTCGCCTCGATGACCAGAAAAGCACCAGCAGAGCCAAAGGCGCAGCCGTTCTTCGGACGCTGCCACAGATTACCGACGGGCTCGCTGAGCACATAGCCACCGGCATGGTTGAGGTGGAGCATGTCGTGGCGGGCGCTGTTGTAGGCGGCGCCGACAAGGAACAGGTCGCCCTGCCCGGCGAGGATCCGCTCGAAAGCAATGCGCAAGGTGTCGGTGCCGGCGGCTTCCTCGCCCATGAAGGTGCGGCTCGAACCGGCCACGCCGTGCACGATCGAGATGTTGCCTGCGAAGAGATTGGGCAGCTGGGCCAGGAACATGGTCGGCCGCAACTCGTTCGAAAGCTGCTCGTTCAGAAAGACCCCGCGGTCTCCGGCCTCGTCCAAACCTTGGAGTATATTTTGATCGAGATCGCTGTCGCGCTCGCCGCCGCCCGAAGCAACCAGCATATGGATTTGCGCCAATAGTTCTTCGTTGTCCTTTAGTCCGGCTGCCTCGAGCGCCCGCCCGGCCGTGTAGCAGCCGTAATGCATCAGCGGCCCCATGGCGCGCTGGTCGCCGGGCCGTGGGATCTGGCTGTCGAGATCGAAGTCGCCGATCGGGTAGATCGAGAAAGGTTTGTATGTCTCAGTGTCGATCAGCGGAGCAATGGTGGCCGGATCGGATAGTTTCGGCCACCATTCATCGGTGCCCTCGCCGAGCGGTGAGAGCAGCCCGCTGCCGGTTATCCAGACCTCACGCGCCACGCTCGATACCGACAATATTATCTAAGTGCCGGCCGGCCGCAGACCGACCTCTTCGGCCCGCTCGCGGACCCGCTGCTTCAGCTTCTCGGTGGGGAAGGCCATGACCCGAAAGCGTAGCTCGCTGTCGGCGATCGACTTGCCTTCGCGCAGCACTTCGCCCCTTGTGACGGCGTAGCCCGATCCCTGATGCACCAGAGTGCCGATCACCCGTAATTCTTCCCCCGGCTGGACGAAGGTGCGCAATTTTGCTTTTTCCACTTGGAGCAGGAAGGGCAAGCGTTCGAACGATTCCAACGACAGCAGCATGAAGCCCGAACACTGGGCCATCGCCTCGATCAAAAGGACACCGGGAAGGATCGGGTAGTCCGGAAAGTGCCCTTCGAAGATCGTCGATTTCATGGGTACCGCGGCGGAGCACTCGATACGGCCCTTTTTCTTATCCAGCTCCTCGACCCGATCGACGAGCTGGAAATATTCGAGTTGCATGTCTGGCGCGTCGCCGCGGAGCTCAGGATTTGGCCGCGATCAACTCTTCGATCTTGCCCACTAGATTGGTCATGATGAAGAAGTCGTCGGCCGAGGCACGACCTTCATTGACATCCTCCATCCATTGTTCGACCGGCATCTTGATGCCGAACTTCTTGTCGACGGCGAAGGTGATGTCGAGAAAATCGAGGCTGTCGATGCCGAGATCGTTGATCGTATGGCTGTCAGCGGTGATCTTGTCGCGCTCGATGCTGCTGGTATCAGCGATTATATCAGCGACGACATCGAAGGTATTTTGCGAAGTAGTCATATCAGGCATTGATCTTTTGGCCCCCTGCCAAAATGGGCGCTGGCCCTATGATTCTAGCGCCGACCGGGGCGCAGTTGTCGGACATGCACCACACCTTGTCAATGGTGCACTGCATCAAGTTCGATATAGTGCTCAACCGGGCCAGCGCCGATGCACCCACATCCATTGATCGGGCCGCTCGCGCACCCAGCCCTCGACGATCCGGTTGATCTCTGTGAGGATGCTGACGACGTCGGCTTTCCGGTCGCCCGTGTCGGGTAGATCGAGCGGCGGGGTGATGGTGATGCGAAAGTGCGACCCCTGCAGCCTTTGAACCCACGCCCCATGGACTGGGCAGCGATATTGCAAGGCGAGGCGCGCCACCATCGGTGTGGTCATCGCCGGCCGGCCAAAAAATGGTATCGAAACACCCTGATTGTGTTTCTGATCGACGAGCAAACCGAGGATGCCGCCCTCGTCGAGCACCCGGCGTGCGAGCACGGCGCCGAGTATGCCTTTGGGCACCAATCCACCGTGGCCGCTCCGCATTTTGATCAAGAGTTCATCGACATAGGGGTTGTTGGGCCGCCGGTAGATGACGTCGACGCGCATGCCGAGGTTGGTCGCGAATAGCGGCATGATTTCCCAATTTCCGAAATGGCCGGAAAAGATGATCCGCGGCTTGGGATTGAAAAAACAGTCGATCGCGTGCTCGATGCCGACAACCTCGATCCAGCGGCCCTTCACGGTAATCGGCTCGCCCCGCTCCGCCGCCGCCATCAGGTTGCCGAAACCATATCCGGCGATGCGCTCGAAAAGGTCCACCTCCCAGAGCTTCCGCAGATGGGGATACTCGCACGCGGTGCGTCCCAGATTGTCCCACATGCCGCGCACGATGCCGGCGATCCGCTCTTGGGAATGCTCGGGATAGACGGCGGTCAGGTTGGCGGTGGCGTATTTCGAAACCTTGGTTCGCGGGCCGATGAGGCGGCCGAGCCAGCCGCCATAGGCCGACGCCAGGCGCATCGGCATCAGCCGCAGGCTGAAAACGAATATATGCGCCACGACACCCTCGAGCGCGTACCTCATTCGCCGCCGTAGCGGATAGCGTCGTTTCATGGAACGGGTTCCTGACCTTGGCATTATAATCACGGGAATAACGGATCGTTGGGCTCGTCACCGGTCCGTGCCGGCCGCCACTGCGCGGGGAATCGTCACGAGCCCCTAAAGCCCGGCGGCCTTCGATGCAAGGCCCCTCACAATCTCCTGCCCCCGCACGATCTCTTAAGAGCCTGTTTAGGTTGTGTCTCCTAGTATCGCATCGGTAACCGGCCCAGCGAACGCAAGTCGACAAACGCCCTTGCGCCAACCGACCGCCGGAGCCACGCAATGTGGGTATTAGTTCTCGAAGAAGGTCCGCCGAAAATGATGTATTTTATAGAAGATTTGGAGTTGGCCAGAACCTATGGCGGCAATGCCATGGTGCAGATGGGCGATCTCCAAGTCCCGGCAACGCCGAACAATTACGCCATCTGGTACGTCTATCACAGCGGCCACACGCCTGATCTCAAGCGCGATGTCGATACCCTGATCGAAAGCAAGGAAACCATAACCCCGGAGCGGACCAACGAAATATTCGACCGCTACTTCGGAAATGCAGCCGAAGGACAGGCGCTGCGCGACACCGGACAAGGGCTGGAAGCGGCTATCAGCAAACTCATAGGTTTCCTATCGGAAGCCGGAACTGGCACTGAAGAATATGGCAACGCCTTGGAACAATACTCGACCCAGCTGGTCGATACTGCCAGCGCCGAAGAAGCCCGCGCCATCGTCACCGCGATCCTCGGCGAAACCAAAAATATGGCGGAGCGCCAAATCAACCTAAGGGCCGAGCTTGCCGCCTCGACGCAGGAAATCGAAATGTTGCGCGAGGGTATCCGCGATGCCCAGCGCGAGGCGATGACGGATGCGCTAACCGGTATCGCCAACCGCAAGGCCCTCAGCGAACGCTTGACCGAATCGATAGAAGAAGTCGAGGAGACCGGCGTGCCAATGTGCGTGTTGATGCTCGACATCGATTTCTTCAAAAGGTTTAACGATTCCTATGGACACCTGCTGGGCGACCAGGTTCTGCGCCTGGTCGCACGGACCCTCACCGAGTGCATCAAAGGTCGCGATCTGGCGGCTCGCTACGGCGGTGAGGAATTCCTCATTGTGCTGCCAGCAACTTCGATCGAAAACGCCATCAAACTGGCCAATCACATCCGCGAGACTGTCGCGGGAAAACGCATCATCAACCGCACAACCGGTGAGTCGCTAGGCCAGATCACACTTTCGATCGGCACCTCGAGATACCGTCTCGGCGAGGACAGTGAGGCGCTCATCAAACGCGCCGACGAGGCTCTCTACGCGGCCAAACGCAGCGGACGCAACTGCGTGTTGAGCGAAAATGAGCTAAGCGCCTCTGCCGTCGCGTGACCTACCCGGCCGCGGACCGGCCGGAAACCTGCCTCAACACCGACTTTCGAATTGTTGACATTTCCCTCGCGTGAGGGATTGTCGCGGCAATTGGCATATTGCCCGCGAGGCGTCGCATCGATTAAGGAGATAGAACATGGAAAATGGTTTCGACTTCACCGGAAAAACGGTCTTCATCGCCGGCGGCACCAGCGGCATCAATCTCGGCATCGCCGAAGCGTTTGCCGGCGCCGGAGCGTCGCTCGCGGTGTGCTCCCGCTCGCCGGAAAAGGTCGAGGCCGCGGTCGGCAAGCTCAAGGACCTCGGATCGAAGGCAATCGGGTTTTCCGCCGACGTTCGCGATCCGGCCGCCATCAGGGACGCGATGAAGGGTGCGCACGAGGCGCTCGGAAAATTCGATGTGCTGATCTCCGGGGCCGCCGGCAACTTCCCGGCGCCGGCCCTCGGCATCTCGCCGAACGGCTTCAAGGCAGTCATGGATATAGATGTCCTCGGCAGCTTCCACGTGCTGCGATACGGGCACGAGCACCTCAAGGCTCCCGGCGGGTGCATCATCAATATTTCGGCGCCTCAGGCCTTTGTGCCGATGGAAATGCAGCTCCATGTCTGCGCCGCCAAGGCCGGCGTGGACATGATGACCCGGGTGCTGGCGATGGAATGGGGGCCACAAGGTATCCGAGTCAACTCTGTCGTACCCGGCCCCATCGACGGCACCGAAGGCATGGCCCGCCTTGCGCCGACGAAGGAAATCCAGGCTCTGGTGACCGGCTCGGTGCCCCTGCGCCGCAACGGCACTCCCCGGGACGTCGCCAACCTGTCGATGTTTCTGGCCTCGCCCATGGCCGACTATATCAGCGGCGCGATCATCCCGGTCGACGGCGGCTGGTCGCTGTCGGGCGCGGGAACCGCGATGACGGCGTTGGCCAATTCGATGAAGGCGCTGCCAGCAGGTTGAAAACTGGCCTAATTGGCGCGTATTGAGTAGTTAATTCTTCAATTTGTGGTAGAGTAGAAATATTGCATCCACAAATTATATTGAAGGAGAAATCATATGGAAGGGATGAGAACCGCGTTGCTGGTGCTCGCTATAAGTCTATTGCCGGGGCTTGCCTCGGCCGACAGTACGGCGGCAGGCCAAGGCGGGCAATCCATGTCGGGCGCGGTGACGCCGGCGAATACCTTTGAATTCCCGCTTACCGCGGCGCGGCGCGGACCCCGGTGCCGCAGGGTGTGCGCCCAAAGAGAACGAGTGTGCGAAACCCGCCGCAGATGCAACTATGTGACCAACAAATGCCGCAATGTGCGCCATTGCCGGACTTACTGTTCTTATTACGAAACCGTTCCTGTCAACTGCGTTCCTTGAAGCGGGCAGTCCTCTACCCGCTTTCGCATTCCCGATGGGCGGGAAGCTGTGGCGTGGTTCGCGGCGGTTCGTAATAGACGCTATCGTTAACTACGAAAGCATTGATTTCCTGAAACTTCTTGGAGTCCGCCCGGTGAATTGGCATACTGCGCGCGCCGCAGCGAGGCGGCGAGCCGTGCTGGCGCAATGAGCACGGAAATACGGAGTCAAAGAGGGTGGCAAACACTCTCGCCATTGCCGGGGAGGCAGATGGCTCACGATGTGACGCACGACCGCGCCCCGGCGGGGTTGGAGCAACCGAAGCCCTTGGCGACGGCCGGTTCCGAACGCCAGTCAGGACGCATTATTGTTTTCAGCAATCTCAAGGGCGGGACCGGCAAGTCAACGACCGCCCTTAGTGTCATCGTCGGCCTGTTGCGCCGGGGCAAGTCCGTTGCCAGCCTCGACCTCGACATGGATCAAGAGGCGCTGTCGCGCTACCTGTTCAACCGTAAGCGGTTTGCCAAGCTGACCAAGCTGCGCATCGGAATGCCCGATCATCACCGCTTCACCGAGATCGATCCAGGCGGCAACGGCGCCGAACTTTCCACCCGGCTCGACACACTGTCCGGGCTGATCGACAATCTGGTGGCGGAAAACGACTATCTCGTCATCGACTGTCCGAGCCTCGACAATCCCTTGACCCGCGCGGTGACCGCTCGCGCCGACGTGCTGACCTCGCCGGTAAACGAAAGCTTCCTCGACATCGACGTCATCGGCGAAGTACGCGGCTCGCCGCCAACAGTGACCCGGGTCGGCCCGTTCGCCGAGATAATCGGCGCGGAGATGCAGCGGCGGCGGGACGAGGGGATCGACCAGCTGGAATGGATCGTCGTACGCAATCGCCGCAATCCGACCGCCACCAGGCATACCGCGGCGATCGGCACAGTCCTGGGCGAGCTGTCGAGGAATCTCTCTTTCCGTGTTACCGACGGATTCGTCGACCGCCTGATCTTTCGCGAGCTCTTCCTTGTCGGACTCAGCATCCTCGATTTGCGCAAGGACGACCCACTGATCGCCAGTAATTCGTCGCACAGATCGGCCTACGAGGAGGCCTCCAACCTATTGCAGAGCGTCGGCAGAACGCTGTTCGCCGACGGAGCCAGCGCCGAGCGTCTAAGCGGCGAAAACCGCCCCGCCCTAGTCGACGCCAAGTTGGTGCGCCGGCGCCGGGTCAAGCCGGCGGATGGGCTTGAGGCCCCGCCGCATCTTGAGACATTCCGGCCCGAAGCGCAGAGCGGAACGGCTACCAACGGCAAATACGAAGCGGCGGCGGAAGCCCGATCCCGGGAAACCGAAGTTCTCGCCCAACCGGCCGCCAACGGCAGCGTCGATGCAGCTCCGGGAACCAACGGAAGCTCCGATGTCCCGACGGACCTGGCAGCCGGTCAGGAAGAAATCACTGGCGATGCGGCCCCCGATGCAAGTATCGGCGCGGCGGCGGAAACCAGCTCCGCCGATTTAGCGCAGGACGCTTCGGGCTTGGCCGAGACCCCGCCGACGGATGTGAGGGAAGACACGCCACCGGTCTTCAGCGATGAGCCCACCAGCACCGCCGCGATCATCGCACCGGATACCTACACCCCACCGGCGACCCCCGCGACGGAGCCACGCATTGGCGCCCGCAGCAAGATCCTGGTCGTCTACGATGCGGCGGGCGGACGCCGCCACCGGCTCAATTTCCGGGCCACCCTGTCCCGTCTGGCCCGCCTCGGCTGCGTGGTGAGCGTCCACGAATGCCACGGTCCAATGGACGGCAAGGCCTTTTTCCGGGATACCAACATCGCCGAATACGACGCCATTCTGGTGGCCGGCAGCGACAGCTCCCTGATGGCGCTGGCTGGGCCGCTGGCTACATCGGGGCTGCCCGTGGCAATCGCCTCGCCGCATTCGAGCCGGCACCTGGCGGGTGAGCTCGGGCTGTCACTGGCGCCGAAATCGATCGCCGACAACGTCGTCGATGGTCTCGCTCAGGAATGGTTTCTGGCCGAAGCCAACAACTGTCCTTTCGTCAGCTTCGCGACGGTGGGCTTGGCGGCGGACCTCTCCTTTGGGCCAAGGCAGAGGCGGGCTGCGCTCGCCGCCGCTCAGGAAACACCGAGCGAGGACGGATATCGTATCGTCGTTGACGGCCGATATCGCGATGTCGCCGGTGCCTTTCTCGTCAATGCGCAGTTCCTGCCCCGCGATTTCGCATCCATCGAAGGGGCGGTCAGGGGCGAGCCCAAGCTCTATGCGGTGATGCTCGAAAGAGGTGGTTGGCGCGATCGATTGCGCTTCCGCTCCGCATTGATGGCCGGCAGGCTGCCGCGGGCCAGGGGTGTCGTCGTTGAACCGGCCGAACAGATCTCTATCTGGGGTGCAGCCGGCGAGGCTATCATCGTCGAGGGCGAAGCGATCTGCACCCTGCCCGCCCAGTTGCGTATCATGCGCAACCCGATCACCATCCTGTCTTAGCTAGACCCAATACAGGTTTGGACCGACGCCATTCCATGCGCGCCGGCATCAGTCGATTATACCCTAGAGCCCGATTGCAGCAGCGAGCCTCTGCCGCGGCAGAGCACGTCAAAACGAAACTACAGGTTTGGATCTTCGCGATGAGCAACAAACCGGCCGCCGGGGCCACGGCGACGAAAGTGGGGGCGTCAAAATCGGGCGCGTCGAAGGCGGGTTTCCTTCTGCTGGTTTGCCTGTGGTTCGTTTGGGGAACGAGTTGGCCGGCCATGCGCATCGTCTTCACCGAGCTGCCGATCTGGCAGTTCCGCGCCGTGACTTGTGCTATTAGCGGCGTCGCTCTGCTGCTCATCGGGCTCGCCGTCAAGCAGCGCTGGCGCGTGCCCCGCCGGCACTGGGGGGCGCTTGCCGGAGCCTCACTGTTCAACATGACTCTGTGGCACGTGCTGGTCGGCTACGGGCTCTTCTATATTGGCGCCGGACACGCGGCGATCATCGTTTATACGCTGCCCGTTTGGACCGCGATCTTGAGCGTCCTGTTCCTAAAGGAATCGATGAGCTGGCGCACTATCCTGGCACTCATTTTCGGGATGGCCGGGGTGCTGGTGCTGCTCTCCTCCGACTTCGAGCAGATCGGCACCAACCCGATCGGCGCCGTCTTCATACTTGGCGCGGCGATATCCTGGGCCATTGGAACCATCATCGTCAAACGGGTACAATGGACGACCGATCTATATGCCCTCGCCGGCTGGCAGCTTTTGATCGGATTAGTTCCGATCGCAGTGATCGCCTTCGCCACCGAACGTTTTACCATGCACGAGGCGAGCCCGCAGGCCATATGGGCCGGGCTCTACGTGCTATTCTTCGGCCTGATCGCCGGCTACGCCTTGTGGTTCAAGATTATCGAGATCCTCCCCGTCACCATCGCCTCGATCGGCGCCCTGATGATCCCGGTGATCGGTGTCGCCAGCGGGGCCCTGATCCTTGGCGAGCCGGTGACCTGGATCGAAGGAATGGCGCTTTTGCTGGTTCTCGGCGCGGTCGGCTTGATTCTTTTCGGGCAGCCGCGTCGGAAAGGATCATCTGCCGCCGAATAACGGCAAGAATTCCTACTTCGACGAAACCATTATGGTTGGAATTTGTGCGGATCGAGTGACGCCGATCCACATTATTTTAAGAAAAAATACAAGCTTTCCGCCGAATTTCTGCGATTTTTCGCGTTAGTAATTTTTTTACCAAGCCGTGACGGCCGTCACTGAGCTTCCGCTGCGCCTCTGACATGATTGGGCCATGAAACGGGGGACGAGCCTCCGTTGAGAGGAAACCAATCAAACGAGGGAACCATATCATGAAGAACAAGACAATCTCAGTTATCGCCGCCGCCGCGATTTCGATCGGCATTGGCTTCGCCGCAATTTCCAGCGCCACCGCCGCTCCGGCCGTTGGCGCGATGCAGGCCGCCCAGGCCGGCATCCAGAAGAGCGAAATCACGCAGGTCAGGCACTATCGCCGCAACCGCCATTGTTTCCGGGCCTATCGCTGGGGCCGCCGTTGGGTCCGCACCTACTACGGTTGGCGCTACGTCCCCTACCGGTACTTCGTCGGCTATCGCTGCAACTACCGCTATAGGAATTGGTACGGCTACTAAGAGCTGACCACATGCAACGATCAGTTATCGAGCGGCGGTCGATGGATCCATCGACCGCCGCTTCTTTGTGTGCGACCCTTGGGAGGTACTCGAAAAGCGGAGCCGGCCCGTGCTGCGCGCGCGGGGTGGCAAGCTTCGTTCCAGTAAAGAAAAGACCCCGCTGGAGCGGTGCCAGTGGCATGTCGATGCGCTCTTTGACGAGCTTGTGGGCTGCTAAAAACCGACACACGAAAGTCGCCAGGTAGGCGGCTTCGTGGCGATGGCTGAGGTACTGATACTGGACGCCGCCCATCTCAGCGATGTGGGCAATTTCCTCGGCATGCCCAGTGCTGTAGATCAGCACATTGCCTTCAGGGCGCTGCAAGAAATACGCATGCGCGCGGACCGCTCCAAAAGGTATTTCCAATTTTGTTTGCCACAGGTTTGGGTATATCTCGTTCATACGACATTGCCCGAATATCGCCTCTTTTTGGGAGAAACCGATAGCAAATCAGGCTGTTGATGTACGTTTGGCTTCTGTTCGAGACATTGCATGGAGATCTCCTAGGCTATTTGGGCTGATTTGGCGCTTGAACGGTCGGTAACCCATAAATCTCGCAGGCCGGGGCGCATTTCGACGCTCGTTCAACGGCATTGTTAAACTAACGCCAATCAGGTTGTAATTGCGTTTTTAGCCTGTTCGTGAAAAGTCGAGAAAACTTACGATTTCCTACAAACTTTCGGCGATCGAAATCGCAGCGGCGGCGATAACTGAGATGGTCTTGTTCTTCATGATAAGATTCCCTCGTTTGATTGGTTTCCTCTCAACGGAGGCTCGTCCCTCGTTTCACGGTCCAATCATGTCAGAGGCGCGACGGAACGTCAGTAACGCGGGTCACGGCCTATTTTGATCTTTATAAGCGTGCGCAAATAGAAACAGCATCCTGCGAGTTCAGGGCAATCCCAC
>JAPULJ010000377.1 GCA_027295145.1 Alphaproteobacteria bacterium
GCTCTCGGTCTTCAGGATGGATACACGCGAGGTCTGCCGCGTGTGACGAGAGCATGGCCGTCAATTCAGCACCCGAAGCGACGCCATACATGGTCGCCAGTCCCTCGGAGCAGTCGATGGCCTTATCCTCGTTCGCGTCCCATACCCAATAGCCGATCTTGGCAATTTCGGCGGCTTTCGAGAGACGAGCCTCGCTCTCGCGCAGCGTCGACTCGGATTTTGTCTGCTGTTCTTGCAGCTCGTTGTAGGAGCGCATGACCATTCCGAGTTCATCATTCGACGTTAAGGCGACAGGGCTTGGTTTCTGACCGAGTTTCGCCGAGCGAATCACATCGAGAAGCCGGTTCAATGGAATAATGATAACCGATCGAGTCGTCCACAGCGTGACAACCGCGACGACGGCCAATACGATCGCCAGGATGATGGCGTCGGCCCAGAGCCGCGATTTGACCAGGGTCTCCAACCGTTCCTGGTGGAACGCAATCTCCACCGCGCCAATTACGTGCTCCATACCGACGGTGCGGTAAACTATTGGCTTTCGGACCGTCAGTTCCGGTCGTCCGGACCGGTGCTCACCTTGTGGGAGCCGGATCAATACCTCGCCCTGCTCGCCGGTCAACTCAACGTAGAGGAGATCGCCATCTTTCGATATCGCATCGATTGTGGGGCGAATCGTCGATTCGGTTATACTCCAGAGCGGCGCGGCCAGAACCGAGGCTTGATGTGTCGCGAAGGTTTCCAGGCGGGTCGTCAAATCCTGTTTGAGGCGATGGAAATTTTGGTACTCCAGGATTCCGAAGAACGCTAGAATAGCAAAGGCCACAGCAGGTAAGTAGCCTGCGAGCAACTTGCCGCCCAGCGTATTGAAGTACATTCCCCCGAATGATTTCACCTCAATCTTGCCTTCCCGTCGCGGTCAAGGGGGCGGAAGAATCCGATGGACCGGCGCCTCGCCAAATCACTCGATTCAAAGACCTCTGCGCAGCGCTGCGTGTCCGTATTGCCATGCGGGAATGGTAATGTCGGACGGGTAAAATTTTCCATAAACGAATTATTTTATCCCGAATTTGGTTACGGACACACAATGCTGGAATCAATAAAGTCCCTTATTGAAGTCCGCAAGGAACTGTTCGTATTTTCCGCTATTCCTCAAGATCTTCAAACCACGGTTTACGGCCTGCAAATACGCAACGCCATGGGCGCCTTTTTTGGAAATCAGGAGGTAGTCAAAGCTCATCGGCTTGACTTGTTCGGGCAAACTGGCGATTTCTGCGATCTCATTTTTGGAAAAAAAGGAGTTCAGGACATGGCGCGGGACGCGTTCTTTGGAAATTACAACATCGACCCGTTCGACCAAAAGCATGGAGAAAGCCTGCTTTAATTCGCTGACTCGAGATACCGATACGACTCCGTCGCTTTCGGCTTGTTGGAAGAGATCTCCGTAATTATAGGAGCTAATCGCGCCAAATCTCCTGCCCTGCAAATTCCGGTAATCAGGTGCTTGTGTATCCCAATCAAGCGCTCTTTCCTTACGGAAAAACAGGTGCTCGCTATCGACATCGATGACCGGGTCACTGTAAAAGAATTCCACTTCCCGTCCCGCCCGTTTTGCCCACGGCAGGGTCGCGTCATAGGTCCCAATCTGCGCAAGTTTAAATGACCTTGCCCCTGGGGAAAAATGATACTCCACAGCGATTCCCTGAGTCTTGTAAGCCTCGGAAACAATATGGGCATCGATCCCAAAGTGGTTTAGGTTCTGCGAGGTGTAGGGGGGATATTCTTCCGTCGCGATGCGTATGGTGCTTTGAGCTTGGCCGCGGGAAATCTGAAGCAGCAACCCGCATAGAACCAAGAATAAAATAAATATTCGATTTTTCATCCCGGTTTCCTCAACACTAACAATTAGCGAATTGCTTAGGAATGCCGGAACGATTCTATCAATATTACGCCTTCGGGGGAAGGTGATTCCTCCGAAACGTTCCGGACACCATACATGACCGAACACACACAAAATGATAGACAGGGGCCCGACTCGAATCACTCTTGCGGCACATGACGGAACCCATTTCCTCGCCAGCCTCGATCCTGATCACCGGCGCCTCCAGCGGCATCGGCGCGGCGTTGGCCTTGGAGTTCGCGGGACCTGGCGTCAGGCTCGCGCTCACCGGCCGCGATAAGGCCCGCTTGAACGCAGTGGCGGAGACGTGCCGCGCGGCCGGCGCCGAACCGCGAATCGAGGTGCTCGACGTGTGCGAGCGCGAGACCATGGCCACCTGGATCGCCGAGGTCGATGCCGCGGCGCCGCTCGATCTCGCGATCGCCAACGCCGGGATCTCGGCGGGCACTGGCAGTGGGGGCGAAACCGAATCCCAGACCCGGCGGATCGTCGCGACCAACCTGGACGGGGTCTTCAACACCGTGTTGCCCGCAATCGAATGCATGCGGCCGCGCGGCCGCGGCCAGGTTGCGATCATGTCCTCGCTGGCCGGGTTCCGGGGCTTTCCGGGCGCGCCGGCCTACTGTGCCAGCAAGGCTGCGGTGCGGATCTGGGGCGAGGCGCTGCGCGGCGAGCTGCACGATGCCGGCATCGGGGTCAGCGTGATCTGCCCAGGCTACGTGAGAAGCGCGATGACCGCGGTCAACGATTTTCCCATGCCGCTCTTGATGGACGCCGAACGGGCGGCGCGGATCATCCGCCGCGGCCTGGCGCGCAACCGGCCGCGAATCGCCTTCCCCTGGCGCCTCTACGCGGTGGTCCGGCTGATCTCTGCGCTGCCGCCCGCTTTCACCGACCCACTGCTCCGGCGCCTGCCGAAGAAATCCTAGGGCAGCCGGCGATGTGGGCCGCGATTTGAAAGTCTTGGCTGCTGTTCGCTGGCCCGGGGGATCGTGCCTCAGGCTGATATTCGGCGCCCTGAAGACAAGAAGCGAAGTGGCGTATCGTTAATTTCGCCCGATAGCGGACATCGTTTTTCTGGGTCAATTACTGTGAGTTCTAGAAATCCAAAATACTAGACCTTTGGTTGCTTATTCGAAGGGCACTACTATCATCCGGATACTCACAGACAACATGTATAAATTAGTAAATTTTTCACATATATAATTTACGTATTATTACGGAGACGGTCGTTTTCGAATTTTATCGAAACATTTTCCCGTCAGAAAATATGCATCGCCCGGGAGGGGGACAGACCTGCGC
Organism: Alphaproteobacteria bacterium; assembly: GCA_027295145.1. Taxonomy (GTDB): domain Bacteria; phylum Pseudomonadota; class Alphaproteobacteria; order JAPULJ01; family JAPULJ01; genus JAPULJ01. Next base: position 3,200 of record JAPULJ010000377.1, read on the forward strand.
CGTTGCACTCAGTTGAGGGGCGATTCACCGCGTGGAGAGGGGCTGCGGCTGAAGAATACCCCAATGAAAGGAGTATCGATTCCATGAAAGCAGCCGTTAAAATATTCGCTCTTGCGATGGCTCTGTCCGTCGGAACGAGCAATCTCGCCTGGACCAATGAAGGCCATGAGGAGATCGCGTTGAGCCTGTCGACTCTGCTTCGCTCGGCCAGGGCGGTGATTTCGAACAAGCAGAAACACATCAACAATCCCGATATCGGGGACAAGGGACTGAGCGCCGATGTCGTGGTCGGAATCGCCAAGGAGAACTATGAGAAGGCGACTGGCATAAATATCGACAGCATCGATCCCAATTCCCTTCACGGTCAACTGGTTGCCGCCGAACTGCAGGCGGTGAGAGACGTGATGGACGATGCCCAGAGCACGATCAACGAAGAGGGCGTGGGCCTGAAAGGCTTCCTGCCCGCGATCTTCGCACGGCTGGTTACTGAAAATTTTCGTGATGCCGCCGGCGGCAAGGCGACGATCAAATTGACTGCGCCGAAGAACTATGTGCGCAACCGCGCCAATCGTCCCGATAAGTGGGAGCACAATGTCATCGAGACGATGTTCCGGTCCCCGGATCACGAAACCGGGCAGCACTTTGCCGAGGTTACGGACGTCAAGGGCAAAGAGGCCTACCGGTTGATATTGCCGGAATACTACAAGGAGTCCTGCCTGGCCTGTCACGGTGGCCCCAAAGGCGAGCGTGACATCACGGGTGGCAAAAAGGAAGGCGGCACGCTGGGTGAGCTTGGCGGCGCCATCTCTGTGGTTATTTTCGAGTAACACGTATTTTGTCCGGTGAGGGGGGCCAACGTGCTCCCCTCACCGGTTGAAATCTCAACCCGCTTTTAATGCCGGGAGACATGACATGAAGAGTCTCAAGCTATCACTTTCATTTCTGCGAGGCTTTTCGATGGGAGGGTTGACGATACGGGCGCGCTTGCTCTTGTTATCGGCATTCATGTTGGTGCTTTTGGCGGGGTCGAATTTGTTCCTGCGCAGCGAGATTGTTGCCGAACAGGTAGCGCTCGAGGGCAATGCGGCAAATCTCAAGAACATCATTGCGACGCTCGAATCGGGGAGCCGGACCCTGACCGACATCGGCGAGACCATGCATGCCGGCAATCAGGAACTGGCGGACGATGGACGGACTCTGGCTCAGTTGGACATTGCCAATCGGACGCTGCGCACCTTCGGAGAGATGAAATTTTGGCTGGCCGATCTGGAAGT
>JAPULJ010000378.1 GCA_027295145.1 Alphaproteobacteria bacterium
GGTCTGTTTCGCGGGCCAGTCGCGCGCAGAACGCTTTGTCGCGGGCCAAAACCTCTATCGGTTCATCGGCGACGCCTTTGTTCGCCGCCAATATCAGAGCCGCAAATGCCAGCGCGGCAACGGACCTCGCGATCCCGCGTCCCATACATTTCATCCTCGCCTCCTGTTGACTGTGAAGCGCCAAGCCTGTCGTAAAATCAGAATATGATTCCGTGTTTGTTCTAACTATGGCGCTCAATCTCTAAGACGCGGAACCGCGATTTGGCGGCGCCAGGCGCCGCTGCGCGGGTTATTTATCGATTTAGGAGGGTATAGGTGCAAAAGTTACCACCAATGCACGTCGATGTCAAGAAAAAATGGGATTTATTACCCCCGTCACACTTCACTCCGGCTTGCGCGCGATCATGAAAGCGCCGGCGGTCGTCAGGTCTGCATCATCGAGGGCGCGGAAGCGGCGGGCCAAGCGTTCGCGCGGCAGACCGTCATTGCGCGCGACCCGCAGGTCGGTGAGCAGATCGAACCCTGCGTCCTTGACCGCCGCCCGGTGGATAGAATGTGGCGCCCGGCTGATGAGATAAAGCCGCGCGCCCCGGACCGCGCGCCATGCCAGGTCCGAATAGGCCCAATGGCCGTTCCAGGCATGGGACGTGCCGTGCGACTTGAAATCGATCTGGTGGCTCATCGCTGCCCCCGGTTTGAGCCAGGCAAAGCAGGCCCGGTAGGTCCCGGCGATCTCGTCGACATGCTCCATCACCGCTTGCGAGAAAATCCAGTCGATGCTCGCCGGACGCACCAGTGCTTCGTCGAACCAGGGGGCAATGTAGGCGACGGCCGGCTCGGGGCCGGCCATGCCATCGGCTGTCAGCGCCCGGCGCAGGCGGGCCAGCCGCGTCTCGGCAAGGCAACGCTCCAGCCGCGCGGGGCTAAGGATATGACCGGGGAAATCCAAAGCATCGAGCGTCGGCTTGATGCGCGGGATTTCATCTTCGCCGGGGATCGGCGCGCGTTCAGCGAAGAGCGCCACCAACTCATCGAAAACCGCGAGGCTGCGCGGGCTCGATCCGTAGGCCTTGATGTCGAACCCGTAGTAACGCTCCGCCCCGGCGATCAGCGCCGCAAGGCCGGTGCCGATCGAGGCGCCGGGTCCGATTTCGGCGACGCTGCCAGGGTCGGTCCCAGCGCCGGCCTCGGCAAGCTTGACCAGGTGGCGCAGATAGACCGAGTAGCAGTAGCGCGCCGACAGCGTGCGGCCTTGCGAGCGGTTGTACCAACTCGCTGGCACCACGAACGTGGCTAGCCCTTTGGTTATCGCGGTGATCGACATGGTTTGGCGTTTCTGGGGTTAGGTATCCGGCTCCGTGCAGCAGCCTTATCGCGCACTGCGCCCGGACGGATCAACCCGTGGACAGAATTGCCCACTGTGGATTTGTGCTCCGATATTGTACACAGCCTTTGCCGGATGGTCCGGCGTCTGATATTTCAACGTCTGGCGTCGTCGTTCCGTCGCGTACGGAAATTGAGGGGCGAGGCCTGAGGTGCGGTCCCGGCGCTAAAAGTTCGCCGCGACAGCAGTGTGGCTCGTGCACGCCGGCCGTACTGCAAGCAAGGGGACGGATTTTTTGAGAAGACTCATTTACGCCGCCGTGGCGCTTTTTGTCCTTGCGGCGATCGCAGCGCTCATCGTTCCGCGCTTTGTCGACTGGACCCGGTACAAGCCCGACTTTGCCCGCCAGCTCGAAGCGGCGAGCGGACGCCGGACGGCGATCGACGGCGAGATATCTTTGCAATTGCTGCCCAGCCCGACCCTGCGGGCGACCAATGTCAGGATTGCCAACGTCAAGGGCGCAACCGATGCCGAGATCGCGCGCATCGCCAGCCTCGAAATGCGGCTCGACTTCTGGTCGCTGCTCGGTGGCAGGATCGTCGGGACCAGTGTGACCCTGGTGCAACCAACGCTGTCGCTGGAAATCCTGAAGGACGGGCGGCCGAACTGGCTCCTCGGCGCCGGCGGCCGCTCGCGGCTGATCGAGCGGCTCACCGTGCGCGGCGGCATTATCCGATACCGCAATCTTAAGTTGGGACAGGATTGGACCGTCCGTGGCGCCGAGTTGCGGCTCGACTATGACCGCCCTGCAAAGACGCGGCATGTCAGGGGATCCGTCCTCGCCGGCAAGGCAAAGCTGGCCTTGCGTATTGCGCTCGGCGCCCCCAATAAAGGGTTGAATTCGCTGAATTTCAGCATTGGCCATCTGGGCAGCGATGCGCGGGTGACCTTTCGCGGATCAGCGTCGCTGGGCAGGCACGGCCCGCGCCTGGCTGGCCGGGTCCACGCCGAAGGTGCTCGCCTGCGCAAGCTTGTCGCGGCCGTGGCGCCGGGCACCCGCCTAGCCGATCCGCGCATGGCCTGGTTGCTTGGCAAGTTCGAACTTGACGCTGACCTTGCCTTGGCCGGATCGGAGCTCAGCTTTGATCGCCTGAAATTGCGGCTCGACGATTTGGCGGCGAGTGGCTCCGCCGATGCCAGCCTTTCAGGCCCCCGGCGCTACCGTGTGGCGGTTAATTTCGCGCGGCTCGACCTCGATCGGTTGATCGCCCGACGTCGCGCTGGCGGCCAGAAATCCCGCATCGAATTTCCCCGCTTGTTTGATGACGGGGTGCTCTCCTTCGATATCGGTGTCAATGCCCTGGTCTTTCGCCGCGAGATCATACGCAAGCTGGAGGTTCGAGCCGCAGTTAGCGAAGGCAGGGCGCAGCTGAGATCGCTGACAGCACAGCTTCCCGGTGCGACCGAAATCAGTCTGCAGGGCGTGTTGGGTTTGCGCGACACCAAAGCTAATTTTGATGGCCGCTTCACGCTCAACGCAGCCAACCTTCGCGGCGTCCTCGACTGGCTTGGCGTCGATGTCAGCCGGGTGCCAGCTGACCGGCTACGTCGGGCCGCCGGGCGTGGCCGGATCAGGGCTTCTATGAAGAAGGTTGAGATTTTCGAATCGATCCTCGATCTGGATACCTCGCGCATCGCCGGCCGCTGGAGCCTCGTCCTCGCGGACCGACCGAAGGCGCAGGTGGCCTTGCGCATCGACAGGCTTGATCTCGACGCCTACCTGCCGCGAGAGCGGCCGCGGCCGCGTAAACCAACAAAGGGGAAAGAATCCGGCAAGCAGGTCAAACGGTCAGCCAAGCCAGTGCGCACGTATTGGCGGGGGCCTCTCGACGCCGAATTCGGTCTGCGGTTCGGAGTTTTGTCTTACGCCGGCCTAACAGCGCGCGAGACTGTAATCGATGGCTCGTTTCAGAACGGCGTGTTTTACATCAAGAAAGCTTCGGTTTCCGGCCTCGGCGGGGTGAGCGGCACGGTGGTCGGCACGATTCGTGGGCTACCCGAAAAGCCGGATTTTGATTTGCGGTTCAACGCCAAGGCGGCAGGACTGAGCAGAGCTATGTCGCTGGCTGGCCTAAAGGCGCTGCCGGCGCTCGACCAGTTGGGCGCAGTAACGGCCAGAGGCGTAGTCTCGGGCAGCCGCGAACTGATCAAGATCGGCGCGACGATCGGCATCACCGGGGGTGAAGTCAATGTCTCCGGCGATCTTGTTCCGAACTTGGTTCGCGCACGCTACGACCTCAAGCTTGCCCTAGAATTCGGGCGGGCGGACGAGATCATGAAGTTGCTCGATTTGGGGCCGCGCTTGAGCAAGAGAAAGCTAGGCTCTGTGAGCATATCGGGCACGGTAATCGGCAACCTCGCAGCCGCCAGCGTCGCCGACTTTAAAGCGACGATAGGCGGTGTACCGATAATGGGTGCCGTCAAGTTGGAGTTTGCCCGCATTCGCCCGCGTCTCACTGGTCAGCTTCAAACAGGTGTCGTCACCCTGGAGCAGATCCTTGCGGTGCCGGCCGCGCTACTCGCCACAGGCAATCAAAATAGTCCTCAGCAGGGATGGGATTTGAGCAAGGGCTGGCCAACTACGGCACTCAATTTCGAAGGTTTGAAGGCGCTCGATGCCGAACTGCTCGTGCGCCCGGCCGCAATTGCGATCGGCTCGCACAAACTCGAGGAGCCGATGATCGAACTGATCCTGCGCGACGGGGTCTTCGACCTGCGGCGCCTGACCGGCCGTGTGTTCGGCGGCGACTTGGCCGTCAAGATGCGCCTGACCGCGGGCCCCAAACCGAGCTGGCAGGCAACAATGACCATGGTCGGCGCCGACCTCTCCAAGGCCGCCGGCCTCTTCCCTGGCCAAGCCTTCAAGGGCGGCTTACTCGACCTTGAAGCCGAGCTCAATGCCAGCGGGTCAAACCTGAAGGCGATGGTCGCCAGCCTCGCCGGTGTGTTCTCGATCGAGATGCGGCAGGGGGTCGTCAGCGGCTTTGATCTTGCCGGGATCAATCAGCGGATCGCTAGCCAAGCAGACTCGATCGGACTCATCAATCTCCTCACCGGCGGCATGTCTTCGGGCGAAACCCGGTTTACCGCACTGTCCGGGAAGCTGGGGATCAAAGACGGGGTAGGGCGTTTCGACAACCTCGTGCTGCGCGCCGTGGGTGGGGCAGCACTGGCCAAGGGCAAGCTCGACTTCGTCCAAAGACGCATCAATGCCAGTACTGAATTCCGCTTTGCCGCGATCCCGCAATCGCCGCCCTTGCGGGTGACGATCTCCGGGCGAGCCGGCAGCATACGAGCGGTCTTTCGCTTCAACGAATTACAGCGCTACCTGCTATCGCGCCGCCGGAAATAAGGTCAACGATCAGCGTTCATCGCGGCTCTGCATTTTCAGCACGTAAACCCTCAACGCGCTTGAGAGGTTAGTCGTCCGATCGCGGTCGATATCGGTGATCAGGCCGTTGATCGAGCGGCTGGCCGACTCCGCAATCTGTTTGAGCGCGTCCCAAAATTCGGGCTCCAGCGAGACGCTTGTCCGGTGCCCGGCGATCAGCACCGAGCGCTTGATCGCGCCAACGGGAGCCATCCGCCAGGCTCAAGATTTGCGCGGGCCGACCATCTCCTCGGGCCGAACCCATTGATCGAATTGCTCTTCGGTGAGAAGCCCGAGCGCCACCGCCGCTTCCTTGAGGGTGGTGCCCTCGGCGTGGGCCTTCTTGGCGACCTTGGCAGCGTTGTCGTAGCCGATATGGGGATTGAGGGCGGTCACCAACATCAGCGAGTTCGCCATCAGCTCGGCGATGCGGTCTTCGTTGGCCTCAATTCCGGCAATGCAGTTGTCGGCGAAGCTGACGCAGGCATCGGCGATCAGGCGGATCGATTGCAGTACATTGTAGACAATCACCGGCTTGAAAACATTGAGCTCGAAATGGCCCGAAGCCCCGCCGATGGTGACAGTGACGTTGTTGCCCATGACCTGCGCGCAGACCATGGTCAGCGCCTCAGCCTGGGTCGGGTTGACTTTGCCAGGCATGATCGAAGAGCCTGGCTCGTTGGCCGGCAGGCTCAACTCCCCGAGGCCCGAGCGCGGGCCCGAGCCAAGAAAACGGATATCATTGGCGATCTTCATCAACGAGGCGGCGATGACGTTGAGCGCACCCGAGACCTCGACCATGGCATCCTTGCCGGCAAGGGCTTCGAACTTGTTCTCCGCCGTGCGGTAGGCGTGGCCGGTTATCTTTTCGACTTCCTTTGCGTAGCGTTCGGCAAATCCGGCGATGGCATTCAAGCCGGTGCCGACCGCCGTGCCCCCTTGGGCAAGTTGGGTGAGGCGGGGCAGGCAATTCTCTACTCGATCGGCGCCGTAGGCGACCTGCGTCGCGTAGCCGGAGAATTCTTGGCCAAGAGTGAGGGGTGTTGCATCTTGCGTATGCGTGCGGCCGATCTTGATGATGTCGGCGAATTTCTTTTCTTTCGCGGTGAGCGCCTTTCTCAAATGTTCGAGCCCGGGTAGAAGCGCGCTGTGGATTTCCTCGACGACGGCAATATGCATCGCGGTCGGAAAGCTGTCGTTCGAGGATTGCCCGCGATTGACGTGATCGTTGGGATGCACTGGATCCTTTGAGCCGAGCACGCCGCCGAGCAATTCGATGGCGCGATTTGAAATCACTTCGTTGGCGTTCATGTTGGTCTGGGTGCCCGAGCCGGTCTGCCAGACGACGAGGGGGAAATGATCGTCTAGCTTGCCGGCAGCGACCTCTTCCGCCGCTGCTGCGATTGTCTCGCCGATCTTTTTCTCGATGTTGTCCAGGGCAAGGTTGGTCAGCACCGCGGCCTGTTTCTGGATGCCGAAGGCGTGGATCAACGCCAGCGGCATGCGCTCTCCACCGATCTTGAAATTGGCCAAAGATCGTTGGGTCTGAGCGCCCCAATAGCGGTCGGCGGGCACCTCGATGGCGCCCATGCTGTCAGTCTCGGTACGGGTTTTATTCTTGGCTGCCATGATCGCGCTCGGCGCTCGTTAGAGACATTGGGTCGCTGGATTTGTAACGCGCGCGCGGGCCCGGCGGAAGGGCGGATCGGATCGAGCGCTACTTCTTGGCCGACTTGAACTTGCGCGGTGCGCTGTCGCGCGCGGCGATCGCCGCACGCACTTGGGTGCCGACCCGGCGATATATCGAGCCTGCCGGCTGGCTGCTCAAGGGCAAGTTGGCGAGGCGCTTGTCAGCCGCCTCAAAGTGTCCCAGCAGGCGTTCGAGATTGCCGGCGAGCAGCTGTGCGGTCCACCAGCACTTGGTTGCCTGCTTGGCCGTTTTCAGGAAGCCATCGAATTTCGAGATTGTCAGGGCGAGGTAGCGGCGGTGGAGATCTAGTTTTCCGCCTTCGGTTTCCCATGAAGCCTTCAGATAGGTATAGGCGATGGAAAAGCCTTTTTCGCCCAGATCCGCGCCGGAACAAAACGTGCTGCTTGTCTCGGTTACGATTGCGACGCGAGCGTCGTCGTCATCACGGACGGCTTTCCAGATATCGACCACCCGCACAACCATTTCCGGGTTTATTGCGTTACGCATATCCGGCCGGCTTGGAGTTGTCAGGGCAATGTGATCCTTAACGTCATACTCGGCGATCGACATGACAGGCTCATTAGTCATCTACGAAAGAGCATCCGGACACCGAGTATACGCGCGCTGGAACCGTGAACTATACTAGGTCATTGCAGGAAACCGATTGAAACCTATCAGCGAGGTCAAGCGCCGTGTTTCGAGAGAACGCCTTGAAAGAAAAACTGCGTCGTGGGGAGAAACCGTTGGGTTGCTGGGTCTTCATGTCCGGCGGCGACACAATGGAACTCCTTTCGCTCACCGGCTTCGATGCCTTTATCATTGATCACGAGCACATCTTTGCCTCACCCCAAACCCTAATCGACCAGATGCGTGCGGCCCAGGCCAATGAAACCACCTGTCTCGTACGGGTACCGTCCGATGATCCGGTGACCATCAAGCGAATAATTGATACCGGGATCGAAGGCGTACTCGTGCCGACGATCGAGACTGCCGAACAAGCGCGCAACGTCGTCGCCGCATGCCGCTACCGACCGCACGGAGGACACCGCGGCGTCGGTTACCCGGAGACGAGAGCAGCGGACTGGGGTCTAAAGGAGGTCGATTACCCGGCACGATACCGCGAGCGTTTCCTAATCGCCGTCATCATCGAGACGCGGCTGGGCGTAGAAAATATCGAAGAAATCGTCGCCGTTGACGGCATCGACATGCTCATTCCCGGAACCGGTGACCTACTTGCGGATTTGGTCGATGGCTTTGACGAACTCGCCAGTTATGGCAGCTACGAGCATGACGAGCTATCGACACTGGTTGGCAAGATCGAAGCCACGGTCAAACAGTCATCCAAATGGCTTGGAGGCGTTGCTCGTGGGGTGGCAGGTGCGAAACAGCTACTCGACCGCGGTTACGATTTCGTGACGCCGACAGCAGACAGCTGGCTGCTGGCAGATAGTGCCAAGCAAGTACTTACAGGTATGCGGAGGGTTGATGCCTAAAGGTCTGCTGTTGGCACATAGCGCATGAGGTAGCCCAATTCTTCGAGTTTCGGCTCAACCCTCAGCATCGGACTCTCCCCGCCGCTATGATACATTTGAGCACCGATGACGTTAATCAGAATTGGGCGGGTGCCTGAGTGCTCAATTTCCCACGACCCCCATCGTCGGGCGTCGTCTGCGTTTCGAGGGCGATGTCGCAGCTAGGGCCGCTTCGAAGGCCTTGCGTGCCCAAACGCTTAGGTCGGCTGGATCCTCCAGGACTTCGGGGGGAATCTCATAATAGGACATCTGCATTTTTTTGCCCTTTCCCTCGTAGGTGAAAGGCGCCATCCCGGAGGCCTCGTAGTCGGGCCGGTTGCGCTCGTCGATTTTTAGGTAAAGCGTGTCCTCGGCTATCAGGCCAAACATCAGATTGTCGCGAAACAGACCGGCGCCGCCGAACATCCGACGCGCGCGCACCGGGCCGAAGTGGCTCAACTGGTCTTTCAGGAATTCGAGAAATTCCGGGCTTACGGCCATGATCGATGGTTCCTTTAGCCGATTGAATCCTGTGGATTGCAGGGCGCGGAACGAGCCCTTGTCCGGCGATTTTCTTGCCACACCATCGTGTAGCCGCCGCCGAAGATGATCGCAGCCCCAAGAAAAACCCACAGATCCAGCGCTTCACCGTAGAGGGAGAATCCGACGAAGGCGATCAGGGGAAGACGCAGGAAGTCGATCGGCAGGACGATCGTCGCATCGGCGATCTTGAGCGCCCGTGCGAGGGTATAATGGCCGCTGAGGCCGCCCAGCCCGATGATCACCAACCACGGCAAATCGGCCCACACCGGCGGCACCCAGGTGAATAGAGCGGGGACCAGCCCCATCGGTAGCTGGATGATGGTCATGTAGAAGATGAGGGTCAACGCCGAATCGGTGCGGACCAGGATCTTTGCCCAGATTACCGAAGTCGCGAAGCCGAACGCCGCCGTCAGCACGATGAATGAGGCCGGGTTGAAGACCGCGAGACCGGGCCGCACGATGAGCAGCACGCCGACAAAACCGGCGACGATGGCGAAGATGCGGGCGCCGGTCAGGCGTTCGCCCAAGATGATAACAGCCAGCGCCGCCGCCCAGATCGGCATCGTGAACTCAAGCGCGAAGACCTCCGCAAGCGGCAGGATGGCGACGCCGAGCACCCAGCAATACTGGGCCGCGAAATGGATCACGTTGCGGCTCAAATGGGTCTTGAACTTGGCCGTGCGCATCGCGCTTCCGCCGTTGCGCAGGACAAGGGGCAGCAGAAAGACCAGTCCGATGGCGCTGCGGAAGGTCAGGATTTCAAACGTCCCCATGTTAAAGGAAAGCTGGCGCGCGGCGACGGCCATGCCCGAGAAAGACAACAGCATGCCGATCATCCACAACGTGGCGATTAGAACGGGCGAGACGGGCGTGGATTTCATGCCATCGTCACTCATTTGCGCTGGCAAGCGAATAGGGTTCTCTGATTGGGGAGGGCGCCGGTGGGGACACCGGCAACGGAAGATGCGAATATATCAAGGATCCCATTGGGAACAACATCAGTGACCATTTCTCGGACTATGCCAGCCGGAGCAAGATCCATGACGGCCAAGCTGACAACGAACCGTTTTAGGATCGTATTTACGATTGTCTTGGCAGTCATCCTTTGGGGCCCGAGTCCGGCTGGGGCAGCAACGGAGATCCTCAATCTCGCCTATGGCCCCAATCCCAGACACCGCCTCGACATCTATCTGCCGGAGACGCGCGCTTCGTCAGAGAAAAACTCTGAGCGGGCCAAAACCACCGTCATATTCTTTCACGGCGGGAGTTGGCGGCGTGGTTCTCGCGAGCGTTATAAATTTGTTGGCCGCGCCATTGCCGAACTTGGCTATGTCGCGGTACTGGCGAACTATCGGCTCTATCCGGAAGTCAAGTTTCCAGCCTTCGTCGACGATGCCGCGCGCTCGGTCGCCTGGGTCCGACGAAACGCGGCCCGTTACAAGTTAGGCGGCAAACGTCTCTACCTGATGGGCCATTCCGCCGGAGCTCACATCGCCATGCTGCTGGCGCTCGACCCGCGATACCTCAAGAATGCGGGCGTCCCACGCAAGTCAATTCTAGGCGCCATTGGTCTTGCCGGGCCCTACAGCTTTAATCCCCTGAGGCTAGCGCGCATCCGCCCGATCTTCGCCGATCATCCAAACCCCGATGAGGCGCGTCCGGTGGTCTTTGCACGCAATGTAGGCCCGCGCTTGCTTCTATTGCACGGCAGCGCCGACCGGATCGTCTCGGCCCGCCAGTCCCAGGACCTGGCAAACGCTTACCGTGCGGCGGGCGGCAAGGCAGCCTTGCTGATCTATGAGGGCGTCGGCCATGCTGGCGTCGTGCTGGCCCTGCACGAACGGTTCAGCTGGCGCGCGCCGGTGGCCAAGGCATTGCAGAAGTTCATCGAAGGTCCCTGAACGCTCCAGCCGGAAGGCGGGCGTGCTACTCTTGGGGTATGAGATCGTTGGCCAAGATATTTGCAGTTCTGGGCATGCATGTGACGCGCTCGCTTCTGGTGCTGACCCTAATTATTCTCGGCGTGTGGATTGCTTGGCGGGCGGTGGTCTAGTGGATGACATCAGCTGAGCGCAAACGCGTGACACAGCTCCCCTATATTCCGCAAAACATTCTCCTAAAGCGCTTGCTCGAGATCGGCGATGAGGTCGTCCGGGTCTTCGATGCCGACAGATAGCCGCAGCAAGTCCGGCGGCACCGGGGAGTCTGGTCCCTCGATTGAAGCCCGGTGCTCGATAAGGCTTTCGACGCCGCCAAGCGAAGTCGCGCGGTGCCAAAGCTTGGTTTTTGCCGCGACGGCGACCGCGGCCTTCATTCCGCCCTCGACGCTGACCGACAGCATGCCGCCGAAGCCGCCCGTCATTTGCCTCGCTGCGATATCGTGACCGGGATGACCGGGCAGGCCTGGATAGTAAACACGAGATATTTTTGCGTGCCCGCTGAAATGTTCGGCCAGGCGCTGAGCGGTTCGGCATGCGCGCTCGACCCGCAAATAGAGGGTGCGCATGCCGCGCACCAAAAGCCACGCCTCGAAGGGGCCGAGGGTTGCGCCAGCGCTGGCCCGGCGGTTGACGAGGCGTTCCCAGAAATCATCGCTTTGCGCTGTGGTGAGGGTGCCTGCGAGAACATCGCTGTGGCCATTGAGATACTTGGTCGCCGAATGCATGACGATGTCGGCGCCGTGTTCGATGGGACGTGTCAGGACCGGCGTCGCCACTGTGCTGTCCACGGCCAGTCTGGCTCCGGCACTGTGGGCGATTTCGGCGATGGCCGCAATATCGCTGATCGCCCAGGTCGGGTTGGCCGGCGTTTCGATCCAGACGATCTTGGTTTGATCCTTGCGCAGGCACTTGGCGAAGGCTTCGCTGTCCTCGCCATCGACGAAATCGACGTCCAATCCCCATTCGATAGCGCTGGTTTTGAGCCAGTTGCGTAAGCCCCAATACATGATGTTGGGAGCGATGACATGATCGCCCGGCTGCAGATTCATGAACACTGCAGTCGCTGCCGCCATGCCGGAGGAATAGACGAGCGAACCCGCGCCGCCTTCGAGGGTGGTTATCATTGCCTCAGGTAAATCAAAGCTGGGGTTGTCGGCGCGCGTATAAATGCGCCCCGAGCGATAACCGCCGTCGGGGTCGCGCAGGTAAGTCGTTGACGTGTAAATCGGCGGCACTAGGCCCCGTGTTTTCTCATCGGACCACCCCAATGCCTGCGCCGCCAGGGTCGCTCGGCTCGGTGTCGGTTTGTTGCTCATATAGCCACGGGATTTACAGCGAAGCGCTTTACAGGGAAAGTACGAATTCGGCCAGCTTACCTCATTTCTCACTGATATTGGCCCATTTGATGGCGGCGGATTGGTCCCGTTCTGGAAAATCCCGCGGCTGGTTGATGATCTACGTCGAATGTCCGCTCCAGCTTAATCCGGGAAATACGACGGCCGAGTGAAATCAACAGGAGGGGTGTGTCCGGATGACGGAAAAATTGGACAAATGACTTTTCGGACACAGAAAACCGATAAATCAGTCCATTGGTTACCTGTATTTGGTATTTAACTTCTAAACGGAAATTTCCCGGATTACTTTCAAATCGTATCGGATCCTACCCAAGTCCCGTCGGTTTCATCTTGCCGATGGTTTTCTCGGCCTGCACCGCCGCCAACGCGTCTCAACCGCACGCCTGTCGCTCCACAATTTCCATAGCTTTCATCGCGGCGAATATCGGGCCGAGCCGGTTCCACCATAGACGCACCGTTTCCTGGCAGATGTCGACACCGCGCTCGAACAGCAGTTCCTCGTCCTGCCGCAGCGACAATGGATAACGAATGTACATCATCACCGTGAGGCGGATCACCTCGGGCAAACTATTGAAATAGCGAAAGGGATTGCGCATCGCCTGGCGTTAAAGAAGGCCGCGCCCCGACTCCAGCCGATTTGCCCTGACAAAGCCGGATTAGATATTATGGGATTCCGTGTTGAAGGGATTCGGCTGCAAGTTCACACCAACCGGTCGACGCGGTGAAGATTAACGTGTCAGTACTCCCTTGATGCATATCGCGAGGGCCGCCTCCGCCGCTTCGCCAAACGCCGCTTCCTCTGGATCGCCATCGGGCTGCACCGGAACGTCGTTGCCTTGCCGAAGGCTAAAGTCAGCACCATCGGCGCTGCCCTTTATATTGCCGCTTTCGGCGGGCCAGCGTATTCGCGCCCGGGCGCGCCGCGTCTTGTCCACGCCCTGATCCTCGACAATAAGCCGTCCCCAGACGACGACTTCATCGCCGTCGCGGCGCTGGTCAGCGATCTCGTAGCGCCAATCGTCCCCGAACCGGGCATTCAGCGAGCGCCCTAGCTCCGACGAACGAGCGTTATAGGCCCTAGCCTGCGCCCGGCCCGGGGTTGAGGATGCGGGATGGGGCGGCGGCATTTCCTTCGTCGTCCGCGCCGGTGCAGGCGGCCGCTGGTCCACCCGCTGGCGCCGGTCGTCGACAGCGCCGCCGCGCAGCAGTTTGTCGAACCGATTGCTGCTATCCGCCAGCATATCGTCGAAGGGTGCGGAATATCTGGAAGGATCCTTGGATTTCACCGAATTACCCGTCGCTCGCGCTTTCGGCCTGCGCGTCCCACCAGCGGCGGAAATCGGCCCGGGCATCGGCTTCAGGGCCTCCGGCGGCGCTCAAGGATTGCAGAGTTTCCAACACTTCGCTGCTTGGGAGGACATCACCGTATTTGGCGTCTATGTCGAAGAGGTTGGCCTCGTGGGGGCCGGGGGCGCGGTCGCCCACGGCGTCACGAACGACGATGCTGAAATACCCACTCTGAATCGCGTCGATGGCCGAGGATCGTATGCAGCCACTCGTCGTGCACCCGGCCATAACCACGGTGTCCACACTCTGGCCCTTTAGATGGGCATCAAGGTCGGTGCCGAAAAAAGCGCTGGCGAACTTCTTCTCGATCACGCGCTCTGCATATGCCGGTCGGATGCGATCGTCTACCTCGACCATTCGCGAGCCCTTGGTCAGGATCGCAAGCGAGGGCACCTTCTTGACCCACATTCCGGCGTCGCGCAGATCGGGCTCGTAAGCAATCGTGGTGTAAATGACAGGCAGGCCGTCGCTTCGGAACGCATCGAGCAAACGCTTCGTCGCCGCAATCTCGTCCGTGAAGTCGCCGCCCAGGGGCGTCGAGGGATCAGTGAATCCGTTGATGAAATCGACGACCAGAAGAGCCGGCCTCTTGCCAAAACCCATGCGGTTTGCCAGCCCCTTGCGCCGGTAGTCGTCGTGCGTTTTCTGATGCCACTCGGCCATTGCTCGTATCCTGGTCCGGAACCGGTCAACTGCTGTCACTAGCCTCGCCAGGACGATAACGCTTGACCGCGTGCGTGGCAACGCAGGCGCATTAGATCTATCATCGTCGTGCGAGTTTGGCTCGGCGGGGATTGCATTGCCGGAGAAAAATGGACAATCTTCGACCAGTAAGGGAGCGATGGCCGGGACTGTGCGGAGCGGTCCTCATTCTCGTGTTCGTCCACCTAAGGCAGCGGGCCGTAGCGCGTGTCGCCTCTGCCCCTCTCGAAAAGTCAGCAGCGCACGTGACGCCAATTGCCGGAGACGATTCAATGAGCCAAGATTCAAGTGACAACACCCCGCGCGATCCGCGTAGACACGGACCTCACATCGGCGGCGCCGATTCTTCGATCGGTCCGCGTTACCGGCCGCGATCGATGCTCGACCGACCCTCCGGGCTGGTTACACCGTCTCCCGCACCGCCGCGAGCACGCGCAACGGGTGGAAGCGGCGGGAAGAAGGACATCCTGTGCGCATTCGGAATTGACGTCGATGCGGTAGCTGGCTGGCTTGGCTCCTATGGCGGCGAGAATTCGCCCTGCGACATCTCGCGCGGCATATTTTCCGGCGAAGTCGGCACACCGAGGCTGGTCAAGCTGTTCGATCAATTTGGCATCAAGACGACGTGGTTCATCCCAGGTCATTCGATCGAGACCTTCCCCGAGCAATGCGCGCAGGTTGTCGATGCCGGTCACGAAATTGGCATGCACGGATACAGCCACGAGAATCCCATCTCCATGACGCCGGAGCAGGAGGAGGCGGTGATGGACAAGTGCATCGAGCTGATCGAGCGCATGAGCGGCAGGCGCCCGACCGGTTACGTGGCGCCGTGGTGGGAATTCAGCCCGATCACCAACGAGCTCCTTTTGAAGAAAGGCATCAAGTACGACCACAGCCTGATGAACGACGACTTCCACCCATTTTATGTCCGTGTGGGCGACAGCTGGACGCCGATCGATTATTCCAAGACGGCGCAGGAATGGATGAAGCCTTTGGTGCGCGGCGAAGAGACCGACCTCATCGATATCCCGGGGAGTTGGTATCTCGACGATTTGCCGCCGATGATGTTCATCAAGTCGGCGCCGAACAGTCATGGATTCGTCAATCCGCGCGACATCGAGGACTTGTGGCGCGATCAGTTCGACTGGGTTTACAGGGAATATGACTACGCGGTTTTCACGATGACCATCCATCCCGACGTCTCGGGCCGGCCGCAGGTGTTGCTGATGCTGGAACGGGTGTTCGAGCACATCTCCAGCCACGCCGGAGTTCGCTTCTGCACCTTCGATGAGATCGCCGACGACTTTCGGCAGCGCTTTCCTCGCGAAGCAGCGGCGCGTCCGCAAACGGTCGTTGCCGGGTAGCTCTCGGCGAAAGCAACGCAGCGAGAGAGGAATATCAAGGCAATGTGCAGTCTGTGTGGGGTACTCGGCGGACGGGGCCATTGGACGGACAGCGCCAGCACGCCCGAGGCCTTCGCCAGCCGCCTCGACCAAACGACGCGCCGCCGCGAGCGCCAGGAGCGGACACGTCTGGCAAACGCCATCCTTCGCCATTACGGCTTGAGCCTGACGGATTGGAGTGGCGCCTCCTATGTCCTGTCGAACCGGACCGGCCGCACCGCCCTGATCGACAACTTGACCGAATTGTGGGCCGCCGCCGAGGATCTTGCTGGCAAGCCATGCGACCCGCTCGACGACGCGCTGATCGCCGGCCTCTCGGCCGGCCGGTCGGTCTGAGCGGTCCCCGCCATGGCTCGATACGACACGCTGATCCCGGTCAACGTCATCACCGGCTTCCTGGGAAGCGGCAAGACCACGGTGCTGGCGCGCCTCCTGCGATCGCCTCGCCTGCGCGACACGGCCGTGTTGATCAACGAGTTCGGTGAGGTCGGTCTCGACCATCACCTGATCGAGCATGCACGGGAAAGCACCCTGCTTCTCGAGAACGGCTGCATCTGTTGCACCATCCGCGGTGATCTCAAGGAGTCGTTGCGCGATATGTATTCGCGGAGCGAGCGGGGCGAAATCCCGTCCTTCCGCCGCGTGGTCATCGAAACTTCGGGCCTCTCCGATCCGGTGCCGATCGCTTACACGATCATGGCCGAACCGGTCCTCCAGCATCATTTCCGCCTCGCCAACATCATCACCGTAGTCGATGCGGTGAACGGCGCGGGCCAGCTCAAGACCTATCCCGAATCGGTCAAGCAGGCGGCGATCGCCGACCGGTTTGTGATAACGAAGACCGACCTCTGCGGGCCCGAAACGGCGGCTTCATTGCAAGCCGCGCTGGCCCGCATCAATCGCGCCGCTGGGGTCTATATCGCCGCCACGGATGAGCTTGATCCCGAGCAACTTCTGACCGAAGACATCTACTCTCCCGACGTCAAGCGCGCCGAGATAGACCGCTGGCTGGGCGGGCATGGCGGGGAGGTGGGGCCGGCCGACGGCCCCGACAACGGTCACAGTCACGACAGCGGCATCGCCTCGTTCTGCCTGTGGTTCGACGGCGCCCTCGACTGGACCGCCTTCGGCATCTGGATGACCATGCTGCTCAGCCGGCATGGCGAGAATGTTTTGCGCATCAAGGGCATGCTGAACATCGCCGGCGTGGCCGACCCGGTCCTGGTCAACGGGGTCCAGCACGTCGTTCACCCGCCGACCCATCTGGACAGCTGGCCCGATGCCGACCGCCGCTCGCGCATAGTGTTTATTGTGCGGGGCATCGCGCAGGAACGGATTGAAGCCTCGCTCGCCGCCTTCAACGCGCTGGCCAATTCGGTGACGGCAAGCGCCGCCGAATGACGGCCCGAAGCGTGGCTAAATCGTAGCGGAAACCCCGTGTACTAGCGGGTGGCGATTTGAAGCGTATTCTGCGTGATACATGGGCCGCACATATTTGTCAGTTTCGACCATCGCGGTTGTCCCACTCCGCCGATCCGATTTGCACCAGTTGCTGGATCGCGAGAAACGAGTAAGAGGGCGTTGCCGACTACCTAGCCTTCGCCTTCTCAAGCACGTATTTTCGGATGAACTTGCAATGGCCCGTCTGCATTTCAAAACTCTCTTCCAACGGTAGCTTTTTGCCGGTGCGCTCTAAATAGATGCGTACGGCGATCTGGCGAGTCAGGTTCCATATCCCCTCCTGATCGTGCCTCCAGTCCCGCAACGAGATGTAAAGGATATCGTCTTTGCCAAGTCGATTGGAGTGAGTCGTGTTTACAAGCATACGCTCCCTATATCTTTCGTTCATAGGTTCGGTCAGTACAACCAAGCCGTCGGCCTCGGTGAAGCAAATCGGGTGGAAGGGGTGGTTGGTGTCGAGATACACTATCCGATATGCGAAATTCAGGTTGGCCGCTACGCTTACCAGCAGCGCGGCGGCCAAGACCCAACTCCCTTTCAGGCGCACCTGGCGTATCACCTTGCCTAAACTCACTTTTTCAGTTTCGACCATCGCGGTTTTCCTAGTCCGACGATTCGTTGCACCCCAGTTGCGGGATCGCGCACAATCTGTAGCCGCCATTCCATTTTGCGACGCCAGTTCGAACGTACAATGAACGGTTTCGCCTTGGTATGCTTTTGCAGAAATAGCATTTCGTGTGAACCAGGGTTGCTCCGAATGGAAATCGGTTGACCCTGTTCGGGGTGA
>JAPULJ010000379.1 GCA_027295145.1 Alphaproteobacteria bacterium
GTGCGCTGGGCCGCCAGCGAGGAGGCTCCGCTCGAGGTCATCGGCGCCGGCAGCAAGCGGGCGATCGGCCGTCCACCGACGGCCACGCACGAGCTTGAACTCACTGGTCTTAGCGGTATCGGTCTCTACGAGCCCAACGAGTTGGTGCTGGGCGCTGGTGCTGGAACACCGCTCTCAGAGATCCAAGCCGCGCTGGCGGCCGAAAACCAGTTGCTGGCCTTCGAGCCGCCGGACCTGGGCCTGCTGCTCGGCGACAAGGAAGGCGCTCAGACTATCGGCGGGATCATCGCCTGCAACCTTTCGGGCCCGCGCCGCATCAAGGCGGGCGCAGCGCGCGATCACTTCCTGGGGTTCCAGGCGGTGAGCGGCCGGGGCGAGGCGTTCAAGGCCGGCGGCCGGGTCGTCAAGAATGTCACCGGCTACGATATGTGCAAGCTGCTCGCCGGCTCCTACGGCACGCTGGCGGTGATGAACGAGGTGACGTTGAAGGTCCTGCCGGCGCCGGCGAAGACGCGCACAGTGTTGGTCTTCGGTCTAACGGATGCCGACGCAGTGAAGGCAATGACCGCCGGGCTGACCAGCGCCCACGAAGTTTCTGGCGCGGCCCACCTGCCCCAACCGGCTGCCGAAACCTCGGGCGTCGATTACGTCGCCAAGGCGGCAGGCGCGGTGACGGCGGTACGGGTCGAGGGGCCACAATCTTCGGTCAAGCATCGTTGCGCGGCACTGCGAAAGACGCTCGGTAATTTCGGCGAAACTGAGGAGTTGCACGGGCGCAATTCGGCGACGTTCTGGGCCGAGATCGGCAACGTCTCGGCCTTTTCCAGCGATCAGGACCGGCTGATATGGCGGCTCTCGGTGCCGCCCAGCGAAGGTCCGGCGGTTGTCGCCGCAGTGAACAAAAAGATCTTAGGACAAGCGCTCTATGATTGGGGTGGCGGGCTCATCTGGCTGGCCATCGAGCCCCGGACGAATGCCGGCGCCCCGGCGATCCGCGAGGCGATCGCCAAATCCGGCGGGCATGCCACGCTGATCCGCGCGCCCCGCGATATGCGCGCTTCGTGCGAAGTATTCCAGCCCCAGGAAGCTGGTGCTGGCGGGTTGACCAAGCGGCTCAAGGAAAGCTTCGATCCGCGCCGTATCCTAAACCCTGGCCGCATGTACGAAGGGGTGTGAGGGCGTTGCAGACCAACTTCACCGCAGAACAGCTTGAAAATCCGGACTTGCGCGAAGCCAACGATATCCTGCGCGCGTGTGTCCATTGCGGCTTCTGCACCGCGACCTGCCCGACCTATGTGCTGCTGGGCGATGAGCTCGACAGCCCACGCGGCCGCATCTATCTGATCAAGGATTTACTCGAAACCGGGCGGCCAGCCGACGCCCGCACGACTTTGCATATCGACCGCTGCCTGTCGTGCCTTTCCTGCATGACGACCTGCCCTTCTGACGTTCACTACATGCATCTGGTCGATCTCGCCCGGGCGCGGATCGAGGAGACCTTCAAACGCCCGCTCGGCGACAAGCTGATCCGCGCGTTGATCGCCCGCCTCGTCCCCAACCGGCGGCTCTTCCGCCTGGCCCTGCGGGCGGCACGCTTGAGCAGAATCTTCGCCCCGATCATGCCAAGCCGGCTGCGCGCGATGATGATGATGGCGCCCAGGCGTTTGGCCAAGGCTTCGCCGGTCGACCAGCCGCAGGTGTTCCAAGCAGAAGGCAAGCGGCGCATGCGGGTGGCCCTGCTCAACGGCTGCGCCCAGACCGTGCTGGCCCCGCAGATCAACGAGGCGACGGTGCGGCTGCTAACCCGCCACGGCTGCGAAGTCGTCGTCGCCAGCGGCGCCGGATGCTGCGGGGCGCTGGCCCATCATATGGGCCGCACGAGCGAGGCCCATGCCGCTGCCGCCGCCAATATCGACGCCTGGACCGCCGAGATCGAGGACGAGGGGATCGATGCCATCGTCATCAACGCTTCGGGTTGCGGCACCACGGTCAAAGATTACGGGTTCATGTTTCAGGGCGATCCGGCTTACGAGAAAAAAGCCGCGCGTATCGCCGGCATCACCCGCGACATCACCGAGGTGATGAGCGAAATTGGCCTTCAATCCGGTGCCGGTTCGCCGGAATCGTTAACAGTGGCCTACCATTCGGCCTGCTCGATGCAGCACGGCCAGGGGATTACGGCGGAACCCAAGGCACTGCTTCGCCAGGCCGGTTTCGAGGTTCGCGAGCCAGCCGAGGGGCATTTGTGCTGCGGCTCGGCCGGTGCCTACAACATGCTGCAGCCGGCGCTGGCCGACAAACTGGGCGCGCGCAAGATCGCCAATATCGAGAAAACCGGGGCCGATGTCGTCGCCACCGGCAACATCGGCTGCCTGACCCAGATCGCCTCCGGCACTGCAATCCCGGTGGTCCATACCGCCGAGCTGCTCGACTGGGCGACCGGCGGACCGAAGCCTGCGGCGCTGGCGGACCTGAAGTGAATAATTACGTGTTTCTTGGTGTCATCGGGCGGTCACTCCTGAGTTTGTCGAAGTGCGCGCTTGCCAGAAGCCGGACACCAGTTAATAGTTTGGAAAATTTGGACACATTATTTAGCCGATATCTCCCGCATTGGTTTGGTATATAGCTTAAGCGTGTCAAGAGCTTATTCTTTATCCTGGGTCATCCCGTAGGCGATGGATCGTGTTAGGTCTAGGCCGGATATTTGAATCCCATATCGTGTAATTGCCATCCGATCTAATCCAGTTCGATGGCCACAGAAAAAATGCGTTGGGCGGTGTTATTAAGATCAGTGACTTTCATGTTCTTGATGTCGAAACTGAGGCGGCCCTTTGCTTTGACGTTCGATGCAAACGCTAATTTGTCATCGCTAGCTGACCAATAGGCGTGAACAATTCGGTTTCGTTCTGATGCAATCGACGGCTTGCCCATGTAGCCGCTAACCACTCGTTTTTGAATTGTTCGCAATCTCGTTTCTTGTTCGCTATCACGAATTGTAATATCAGCTAAACTGAGCAACACGTTGAGTCGGGTTTGGATACCGAGTTCGGCTGTTAAGACGTGTCCAACCAAACCGTTTTCTATTCTAGCTAATCGCCAGATCAATTCCTCGACAAGCCATTCGAACTTGGACCAACAAGTCGTGACAAGACCAATGGCCTGAAGATGGCCAGGAGAAGCAATAAACTTAATATGTTCAGGCTGCATCGTGGGAATCATACTCCCTCTGAGGGCGGGATTGCTATTTTCAGTTTACGGGATTTTGTAGAAGGGGCTTTGCATATCTAGTACTACCTCCCCACGAGCGGACCGCCCCCCCCACCCCCGAAGGAAAAGCAAATTCCTTTGAACTTCCGGCCCGGCATAACACCTTAGTTACAGTGATCGGCTCGGACGTTCTGGTGCGGGAGGCGCTGGATGGGTGCCTTTATTGAGGCAATTTTTGAGGTGATTTTGTGCATGTTCTTTCGGGATGCGGCGGTTGAAGCTGGCGCTAACCCTCGCTTCATCTTCATCAGCATTGCTGTGTGGGCGTTGATTTGGTTCGTGATCGCGTTGTTCATAATCCACTCCTAAGTCCGGACCGACCTGCGAAGCCACCGGACGCCGTGCCCGAGACCAGAACACCGATTTCAGATCGGACGGGATTGGCATTTTTTTAATTTTTGTTTTTTTTAATTCCGAAATTTTTCAAATCACTTTCGTGTATCTAGGTGGTCTTACTGGTGACGAGACGCCCCCCTACCCCCCGAATTCGGTTGTTGAGATACCCCCGCTCAGACCCCTCGATTGCCCACCGCCAGCCGGTCCCCAGCCGTGGGCTGAAAGAGCGAGCAAGCCTAGGATCGTAGGGCTATCGTGGCTGACAACGGCCTCGAGCTTCGATACGGCCCCTCAGGAGCTTGTACAGAGCGATACTTGCCCATCCCGTACCGAATTGACCCTGAGAACAACGGCTCTGAGCGGGCAGCTGGGGGAGGAGTTTTCAGCGGTCAACGTGATATTGCTGTGAGATGGCAACGGTAGGCAACGGCTAAGCTATTGATAAAACACACAATTTCCTTAAAATGTATCCACGACCGGCACGCAGGCACCCAGCGGCGGCAACGGCTCAGACAACACCAGTCCAAGTTCCTTCAACTGGTTTTCGATGGGGCCGATCATGGGCAAACCTCGCTGTGGCAGAGGCACGCCGGCCTCTATTTGCGTCATATCCGATGCGCCGGGCGCATACCTGCGGCATGCGATTATTCTTTCTTGTCAAATTGAATGGGGTTGCCATCCCGATGCCGCTAATATGCTTCCACGCGACGAGCCGCGGGAGAAAGTCGTTTGAACAACCGTTTCTTTTGGATCCTGACGGCGGGGAGCCTGATTCTTTTCCTCGCGCTGGGTACGCGGCAAAGTTTCGGGCTCTATCTGGCGCCAATGTCAGACGAGCTTGGCTGGGGCCGCGAGGTCTTTTCGCTCGCCATCGCGCTGCAGAACCTGATGTGGGGCTTGAGCCAGCCCTTTTTCGGCGCCATTGCCGACCGCTACGGTCCGGGGCGGACGCTTGTCGCCGGCACCCTGCTCTATGCCGGCGGCCTGGTTATTATGGGCACCGCCGACAATCAAATGATGTTCCATTTCGGGACCGGGTTTGTGGTTGGACTGGCCTTGAGCGCGGTGACATTTTCCGTCGTCTTTGGCGCCATCGCGCGAATAGCGCCGCCTCACAAGCAAGGTCTGGCCCTAGGCATCGCTGGCGCCATCGGTTCGCTCGGCCAGCTTGTCATCGTGCTTGGCAACCAGGCCCTGCTCGACGCCGAAGGATGGCGAACGACGTTTCTGGTTGGCGCGCTCGTCGTTTCTCTGATCTTCGCCCTTGCCTACCCGATGCGCCGGCGCAGCAGGCCGGACCTGGCACCGCGGGCCAATCCGGCCCCGCAAGCTGAGCCTACGGACAGCGCCCAGCGCCTCGGCGAAGCCTTGCGCGAGGCAATCGCCCACCGCGGGTATTGGCTGCTGGTTGCCGGTTTCTTCATCTGCGGCTTTCACGTCACCTTTATCGCTACCCACCTGCCGGCCTACATTACTGATCTGAAAATGAGCAGCCAACTCGCCGGCACCGCCTTGGCGCTCGTCGGCGGATTTAACATCATCGGCAGCTTCGCCTGCGGCGCCCTCGGCGACCATTATCGCAAGAAGCACCTATTGAGCCTGCTGTATATTTTGCGGGCCGGGGTCATCGCAGCGTTTGTCCTGGCGCCAGCCAGCGAGACCTCGATCCTGCTGTTCGCGGCCGGGATCGGGCTGTTGTGGCTCGGCACCGTACCGCTGACCTCGGGACTTGTCGCCCAGATGTTCGGGCTAAAGCATTTAGGCGTGCTGTTCGGCATCGTCTTTCTGAGCCACCAGGTCGGCGCCTTCCTCGGCGTCTGGCTCGGCGGCAAGCTGTATGACGCGACCGGTTCCTACGATACCGTGTGGACCATCGCCATCGTCCTCGGGGTA
>JAPULJ010000038.1 GCA_027295145.1 Alphaproteobacteria bacterium
TACTGGTTTGATATTTCTCTGGCGACGCGGCACCAGGCTCAAGGCATAGGGTCGATCAGCAGATCTGGCATTTTCTGGTCGGCAGCCGCCGGGCCAGCCAGCCGGGCTGGCTGCCGCGTCCCAGCATTCCCTCGCTGACATCGTGAACATTGGTGAAGCCACGCGCTTCGAGGAACCGCTTGCCCCGTGAGGAGCGAACGCCCTGCGCGCAAATCAGTGCAATGGGCCGAGATTTATCACCACCGGCGGCCTTGAGGATATCTTCAAGAAACCCTTTTGCGCCGCGAGGGTGGTGGATGGTGACGAGCTTGGCCCTTTGCGGGACGCCTGTCTGCTTCCACTCGCGCGGCGAGCGAACGTCGATCAGCACCAGCTTGCCCGCCTTGGCGCCGGCATGGGCTTGCAGAGCGCTCAACTTGTGGCCGGCCCACGAAGAAGTGGGGTGTAGGGCCAAATAAATGGCAGCGAATAAGATTACACACAGCATCCGCGCGAATAGCGGTGCGCGCCGCAGCTCGTCTCGTGCCAGGATCGTGCTCATGCCGGCTCCTAATTGTCCGTCTGCATCGCCAAATCTAATCCCGCGCTAGCCCGGGGAAAAGCAGCAATCTGTACTCTTCACGGCAATTTGAAGGGTAGCAATGAAAGGTGAAAACTGGGCACCCTTCAGAGAACTTTAACTCCCTATATACCATATTGGGCTCCGATCCTGTCGAAGTGCGCCTCGTTCGTTCCGGCGACGCCAACGGTCTGAGATGATGCCCGATAAGAAAAAAGCCCAGCCTCTTGCCACCTCCGACGTTGAGCGCCTGCTCGCCGATCCTTCACCGGCGGTTCGCGCCGAGACCGCTGCCAAAGTGGCCAACCAGTTCACGGGCGGCTCGCTCAGCGAGAGCGAACGCGCTGCGGCGGAGGATATCTTCCGGGTGATGATCCGAGACGTCGAGGTGCGGGTCCGCGAATCTCTGGCCCGTGCAGTCAAGGAAAGCACGTCTCTATCTCACGATATCGCTATCTCGCTGGCCAAGGATGTCGATCAGGTGGCCTTGCCGATGCTGGCCTATTCGAGCGTTCTGACTGACGAAGACCTGATCGAGATAGTTCACGAGGCGGGCCCAAAAAAACAACAGGCGATCGCCACCCGCCTGGAAGTCAGCGCCGGGGTCTCCGAGGCGTTGGTCGATCGCGGCGACGAAGACGCGGTTCACCTACTGGTGTCCAACCATGGTGCCGACATTCCCGAAAACTCGCTTGAGAAGGTGCTGGATCAGTTCGGCGATCACGATCGCCTGCACGGGCCACTGGCGGCTCGACCGAAGCTGCCTCTACGGGTCGCCGAGCGCATGGTGTCGATGGTTTCGGACAGCCTGCAAGAGTACATTCTGACCAAACACTCGTTGCGTCCGGGATTGGTGAGTGACCTGGTAATGGCGAGCCGCGAGCGTGCCACTGTCTCTTTCCTCGACGGCCGCGCCTCGGATGAGGCGGTCCTCGATTTGGTCCGCCAACTTGCCGCGAACGACCGTCTGACTGCTTCGATCATCCTGCGCGCCCTGTGCCTCGGCGATTTGCGGTTTTGCGAGACCAGCCTCGCTGTCCTCGCCGGCGTGCCGACTATGAGCGCTCAAACGCTGATCCACGACTCGGGCAGCCTTGGCCTGAAGGGTATCTATGACAAGGCCAGCCTCCCGCCTGAACTCTTCAAAGCCTTCAAAGTCGCCATCAAGGTGGTGCGCGAAATTGATTACGACGAGCGCGAGAACGACCGCGAGCGCTTCCGCCGCCGCGCGATCGAGCGCATCCTCACCCAATATTCCGATGTCGAGTCCGACGACCTCGACTATCTGCTCGCCAAGCTCAGCGAATTCTCCGGCACCATTCCTTCGCACGCCTGATCGTCCAGTAACGTAGGGCCAGCGTTACGGATTAGCCTCCGCCGTAGGCCAATCGTGGCAGCCAAAGAATGAGCTGCGGAAAGAGTATCACCAGCGCAAGTCCAAACGCCTGCAACAACAGGAATGGCATGGCCGCCCTGAAGATTATCCCCATGGTGATGTGCGGCGGGGCCACGCTCTTGAGATAAAAGAGCGCGTAGCCGAAGGGTGGCGAGAGGAACGACATCTGCATGTTCACCATGTAAACAACGCCAAACCAGAGCTGCATCGTCTCCTTGATTTTCTGCGGGTCGGTCAAACCATCGACTGGGCCGGGCAGGCCGAAGAGCCCCTCGAATTTCAGACCCAGCATGATCGGCACAAAGATCGGCACCGCCAGAAATAGGATGCCCACCCAGTCGAGGAACATGCCAAGTACGATCAGGATGACCATCATGATCATGAGGATGCCGTAGGGCCCAAATCCGGTGGCGAAAAGGGTCTCGGCGACGAATTCGCGGCCACCGCTGAGGCTGTAGAAGCCGACGAAGATGCTGGCGCCAAAGATGATCCAGAGCACCATCGAGGAGGATTTTAGGGTGATGATCGCCGCTTCCTTGGTCCCTCTCCAAGTGAGCCGCCGGTGAATCGCGGCGACGAAAAAGGCGCCGAAGGTACCGATCCCAGCCGCTTCCACCGGGGTTGCAACGCCGGTGAAGATGACGCCCAGCACCAGCACGATGAGCAGGATCGGCGCGAAGATACCGCGCAGGAGCCTTAGCTTCTCGCGGATATCGATCCGATCTTCGGGAGGTAGCCCCGGTCCCATTTCCGGATTCAGATAACTTCGCACGGTCACGTAGAAGATGAAGAGACCGGACAGCATCAGACCAGGGATGATCGCCCCGATGAACAGATCGCCGACCGACTGCTCGGAAACCACGGCGAACAGGATCGCCAGGATTGAAGGCGGGATCAGGATGCCGAGTGTGCCGCCAGCGAGAATCGAGCCGCAGGCGAGCTTGGGATCGTAGCCATGGCGCAACATGGCCGGCAGAGCGATCAATCCCATCGTCACTTCGGCCGCGCCGATTACACCAACCATGGCGGCCAGAATAGTCGAGGCGATGATGGTGGCCGTTGCTAAACCGCCCTTGATACCGCCAAGCAGTTTGTAGATGACGTCGAACAGCTCTTCGATGATCCCGGCGCGTTCGAGCATAGCCGCCATGAAAATAAACAACGGTATCGCCGAAAGCTGGTAATCCGTCATGAAGGGAAAAATCCGCGACGGCAATAGGTTGAGAGCGTTCAAGTTGCCGAACAGGAACAAGAATATGCAACCAAGCCCACCGGTTACGAAGGCGAGCGGTAAGCCGGCCATCAGCAGGAGAGCCAGCGAGCTGAACATAAGGACGGTCAGCCAGCCGATGTCGATTTCCCAGCCCATGGCTTAGGACTCCGGCACGCCGCGCACGCCGCGCAGATAGAGGATGTCGCGGATCAGCTTGGCGATGCCTTGCAGCAAAAGCAGGATGGCGCCCACCGGG
Source organism: Alphaproteobacteria bacterium (assembly GCA_027295145.1). Lineage (GTDB taxonomy): Bacteria > Pseudomonadota > Alphaproteobacteria > JAPULJ01 > JAPULJ01 > JAPULJ01. The sequence goes on from JAPULJ010000038.1 coordinate 3,425, forward strand.
ATCGCCAACTTCACCGGCCAATACTGGATGCCCCACTCATTGAGGGTTGTTTCCTGAACTTCGATTGCGTCCATGGCGAAGAGGAGACCGGTTCCGAACAACGTCAGCACGAAAATGAAGAAGAAAACCGAAGTGATGATGTCGATGATCGCCTTGGTGCGGAAGCTCCGCTTCTCGTACAGGACGTCGACGCGAACGTGGGATTCTTCGCGATAGGCGTAGCCGCCCGCGAGCAGATATTGCATGCCGAACATCAAGAACATGCCTTCGTGCGCCCAGTTGGTCGGCGAGTTGAAAACGTATCGGGCCAGCACTTCGTAGTAATAGATGAAGACCGCGATCACGGCCCAGTAGGCGATATACGTGCCGACCAAGCCGTTGATCTTGTCGATGAATTTGGTAAACGGGGTCTGGATGTCGCGGCGTGGATCCGGCTTGGGACCGCGCTCCATGACATGGAATTCCTTTTGCGCGGCAACCGGTTCCCTCTCAAGGCACCGCCGCAAGAGGCGTGGCATCAGATAGGCGTCGACCAGCAGGAGGACGAAGATGAGATAGGCGCAAAAGCCGGCGAACGAATTCCACCGCGCGCGTTGCAATTTGGCTTGGGCGAGTTCGGCGCTGGCCGTGCCCAATTTTGCCTGAGCTTTATCAAGATTCGCTTGCGCGCCTTTGCGTCCTTGATTGACGCGCTTTTTATAGTAGCTGACGTCGAGCGAGGCGATCTTGAGATCGTTCTGCGACTTTGAGATGACTTCGCGCTCGATCGCGCCGTTGACGTTGCCGTGCAGAATCAGGAAAAACAAAGCAATAAAGAAGAATGCGAGCTTGGGCGCCTTCAAGTAAAATCGGTGCAATCCAAGAAAGCCGGCGCTGATCAAGAACATATAACCAACCAGCAGAGACACCGAGCGGCCATTTTTGTTGGCATTGGCACGATGAACGAGATAGGCGGCAACCAACGGGAAGCCGATAATGCCGCCCCAGTAAATTACGTGCGGCAGCGCGAAGGTCATGTTCGGCAGGGTGACCCAGCTGGGCAGGATGGCGTGAAGCGCCTGCGCTATCGGGGCGGTGATTTCGGACATCGGTTGGCCGTGAATCGCGGACTACAGACGCCGGCGAGGGGGCGCCGGGCGGCGCCCCCTACAATTGCGGCATGGTTAGTGGAGCGCGGCTTCTATCAACTCCACTTCAACTTATGACCCTTGATCATGTCCGGCGTCACATAGCCGAGGCTGCCTGACATCATATAGTCGAGTTGGATCTTGAACACTCTAGCCGCATCCTTGTCCTTGTTCGCCCAGGCGTACCAGCGCGGAATGGCGAGTTTGGTGAATTTATCGACGTCCTCCTGGCCGAGGCGGGTGACCGTAGTGCCGGCCTTCTCGAACAGCTTCCAGGCGTCTTGATCGGCCTTCTGGATACCGGCGTGGTGATGGTCGGAATAAAAATGCACCTGCGCCTCGACGAATGCCCTCATTTTCGACGAGAGGGCTCTCCATTCCTTCATGCTGACGGTCAGGTCCATCAAATCGACGGGCTGGTAGAGTGACATGAAGCCCGGAGGACCCATCGAAATGTATTTGGTCACCTTGTGGAAGCCGAGCGAGTAGTTGATCGCCGGTCCCACATAGTCGGCGACGTCGATCGTACCCTTCTCCAATGCCGGGAAGATTTCCGAGCCGGGCAAGGTCGTCGTCTTGGCGCCGGCCGCCTGGAAGACTTCGGCGACCATGCCGCCAGGCAACCGCATTTTGCGGCCGCGGAAATCTTCGATCGAACGGATCGGCACCTTGGAGTGGATGATGTTGGGGCCATGCTGGATCGGCCCGACATAGTGCATCCCGTGCTGTGCAAAGAGCTTGCGCGCGATCTCGATACCGCCCAGTCCGTAGAAGAACACATCCCATTCGTGCGGATTTCGTGGCCCCAGCGGATAGGAGCTCAAGAACACCGAAGCCGGAATGCGTTTCGCCCAATAGAGCGTGAAAGGATTCATGGCGTGCAGCACGCCGCGCTTGACTGCATCGAACAACTGGAAATCGCCGACCACTTCCTTGGCGCCGAAGCCCTTGAAGGCAAGTTCGCCGCCGGTCTTATCTTTGATACTCGCGCACCAATCTTTGAAGATCTTGAGGCCGATACCGCCGGGCCAAGAAGTCTGGATATTCCAAACCTTGGTCGCTGCTTTGGCAGTGCCGACAAACGGCGCGTTGATGACGCTGCCGGCGCCTAGCACCGCGGCTGTGCCACCGGCGACGGCGGCGGTTTTGAGGAACTTGCGCCGCGAATCCACGACACCTTCGATCGATTCACGATAGGGTTTTGCATTCTTCGTCATCTGCAGATCCTCCCATCAGTTTGTTCATTAGAGTCCGTTTTGTGCCGGCCACATCATCGCGACACCGACACTCACCTCCTACAATTTCTATACCTACTACGTCGCTGCTTGACCCAAAAGAACTACACATATTTTTCTAGGTCGTCCTTTTGTATTTCACTGCCTTGTCTCATCGGTCCCGACAGGGTGCAAATGCAACTTATCCCGGATTCAGTGCACAATAGCCGTAGTTTGAGCGTATCCGATGGCGCATTCACATCCCACCATACAGTGTCAACACTGCGTGCCTTCAATTGCGAACATGTCTGTTGCATGCACGGGTAGGATCATAGCCAATTTGCGATTTGGCGAGAAGTTGTTTGTTTAAACAAAATTTGGCCTACTTAATGGCCTACGCTTGGCCTAGGTTGGTCGTTTCGGGGTATGTTGTTTTGGGGTTTGTTTGGGCATGAAGGACCTGGGTAGATACTGCCTCAAACGTTCCGGACCCAGGGATGTTTCATGAACGAGAACGTGCTCGTCGGCAAGAGCCGGCTCAGTCACCGTCTTTATACCGATCTCTTGAACGGCATCCTCAGCGGTGATTATCCCGCCAATTCGCGGCTGCCGACCGAAGAGCGGATCGCCCGCGACTACGGCATGTCGCGCTCAACGGTGCGGACCGCGCTCGGGCGCCTCAAGACCGAGGGCTATGTTGCCTCGCGCCAGGGCTCGGGCACCGTTGTGATATGCACGGCTCGTGAGCAAGAGAGCGCCCCCTTCGCGGCGGTAGAGAGCCTCGCCGACCTGCAAAAATGCTTCGAGTGCCGGATCGCCCTCGAGGGTGAAATTGCTTATTTCGCGGCCCTGCGGCGCACCGACGAGGACATCCAATTCTTCAAAAGCCATATCGCTGCATTGCGACGTATTGCTGTCAGTGGCGCGGGTCAGACCACCGAGGATGTTGACTTCCACGTCCACCTTGCGGTCGTAGCGCGCAACCATTTCTTCGAATCGATAATGGTCTCAATCCGCCCACACCTCCTGTTCGGCATGAACATTAG
>JAPULJ010000380.1 GCA_027295145.1 Alphaproteobacteria bacterium
TCGCCCGCACCTGGGGGTCAAGCCGACGTAACCCGGAAAAGCGGACTTTGGCCTCAGCAGAGTCGGCTCTGGGGGGCCATGCGGGTATAACTGTACGGTATGTTTCACTTCTGCTTGTAGCCATAACCGGAAGATCGGTGCAGTCGCGTGGTTGGTGAATTGGACGCGGGCAACCCAATATTTTGCTGCGCGGATTGGTCGCGGTAGGGAAGCGGATTACCCCGCTTCCTTCGCGGAGGGACGCGGGTTACCCCGCGCGCCCGGCACACACCCCGGCGTGCGGACCCGCGACCGCGCGGTCGATCTTGCGCCAAAAAAAGCGGGTCCGGAACAAGTCCTCGTCGCCCGCCCGCGGCACGTCGGGCTAGCCTTTCACCGCGCCGGCGGCCAGGCCTTGCACGACGAACTTTTGCAGTATCAGCACGAGCACCATGGTGGGCAGCAGCGCGAGCAACGCCAGCGCCATCATCACATTGAAGAGGATGTTGGTATCGCCTATCAGGCTCGACAGCACCATCGGCAACGTCATGTATTCGAGCTCGGAGTTGATCACCAACGGGATCAGCAACTCGTGCCAGGAGACGATGAAAATAATCACCCCGCAGGCGGCGAGACCGGGCGTCGACAGCGGCAGAATTACGCGCACAAAGGCGGTGAAACGGGTGCAGCCGTCGATCCGGGCCGCGTCCTCCAACTCGCTCGGAAAGCTCTGAAAATAGGGCACCAGGATGAGGATCGCATACGGCAGCAGGAACCCCGCCTCGGCAAGGATCACGCCGGTCAACGAGTTCAGCATATTCATAGACCGGCCAAGCACGAACAGCGGGATCATCAACGCGATAATAGGGACGAAACGGGCCACCAGATTGGCTTGGAGGAACCACAACGTCCAGCGCAGACGCAGGCGGACAATCGTATAGGCCGACAAGGCGCCAAAAGTTAGCGTGATAACCGTGACCGATAGGGCGATAATCGTGCTGTTGGCGACGGCCCGGTAAAATGTGCGGATATTGTCGGGCATGTAGGTGGAGGTGATGCTGGCCTCGGTCTCTTCTCGGTAGCTTCCCTGGGTCAGGATGAGCAGGAAGTTGTCCATGGTGACTGCAGGCGGGATCACGGCGGTAATATCGCTATGTAATACTTTCTCGGACATCAAGGAGCCTTGGACGGCCGCGGCGATTGGAAACATGATAAACAAGATCGTGGCGACGTTCGCCAAATAGAGCAGGACCCGGTTCCATGTCAGTCTCAGATTCATGACTCGATTTTTCCTCCGCGACTTGCCGTGTCTTGGTCTTGGATCCGGACCATTTCCGCCGGCGCCCATGCCTAATCGATCCGTTTGTAAAGAAACTTGATGTACAGGATTGCCAGTATGGCGATCAGAAACGCCAGCACGAAAGCCGATGCCGAACCCAATCCGATGTTGAACGGCGGCGCGAAGGACTTTCGGTAGCTGAACCAGGAGGCGACCCAAGTGGCGTCACCCGGCCCGCCCTGGGTGATCGCCAGTACCTCGTCGAATACCAGGAAGGCGAACGATGTGCGCAAAATCACTACCACCGCGATAATCGGCCGCAACAAGGGCAGCGTGATGTGCCAGAAGCATTTCCAGGCGCCGGCGCCATCCACCCGCGCCGCGTCGTATAACTCCGGCGGCAGGCCTTGCAAGGCCGCGTGGAACAACAGAATGGCGAAGGGCAGGGTGCGCCAGATGTAGGGGATGGTAAGCGAGTACAAAGCAGTTTCCGGCACCCCGGTCCAGTCGACGTACTCCTGGATCAACCCCAACTGGTAGAGGACCCGGTTCAGAAATCCGAGTTTGAAGTTGTAGATGTAAACCCAGATCAGCCCGTTGGCGATAGGCGGAACGGCGTATGGCAGCAGCACTAGCACCCGGCTTACCCGGGATAGCCAAATTCCCTGCTGGTTGATCAGCAGTGCGATCGATAGCCCCAGCATCACCTCGATGACGACGACGATCGCGGCGAAGACGAAGGTGTTCTGCAGGGACAAAAGGAACAACTCGTCCTCGAACAGCCGGGCGTAGTTTTCCAAACCGTAGAAGGGAAAGGGAAAGCCGCGGCGCAGCTCGCCGATCCGTACCTTGGAAAAGGACAGGTAGGCCGCGTAGCAAAGCGGGAAGATCAGCACCACGCCCGCTAGGACGAGCGAAGGGGCGTTCATGCATAGGGCCAGCCAGCCCGCCGACAGCTCCTTGGCACTACGCACAGGCGGTACCGCCGCCCGGTCCGACGGCGAAGGGCTTGCACTAGTCATGGGGAAACCTTAACGAGGCCGCCAAATCTATCCAATACTTTCCGGCAATTACCACCAATTCAGGCACTGTTCGAATCGAGGGCAACCCGATCGCGTAACTCCGCGACAGGTACGCGGTCGGCCGGCTCCCGGCGACCCGAGAGGTCGCCAAAAATGGCACACAAATTAGACTCCAAACCGCCATCGCCGGAAGCCAGCGGCAACCACCCGGTGCGAGCTACAAGGAGCGCTTGGCCTTCTTGATGCCCGCGATGATCGTGTCGCAGACCTCGTCCGGCGATTTTTGCCCAGTCAAGGCCTTCTGCAACTCGATATTGATGATGTCGTTCCACGGGGTGTGCCAGGGTTTGGTCATGGAGGACACAACGTCGCCCAAGAAAGTCGCCTGCTTCCAGGCGCCTAGGATGGTCGGTACGTCGCCCCATTTGGACCAGGTCGCCGACAACTCCTTGCTGTCCATCACGGACTGGAATCCGCTGCCGAGCATGGCGTCCTGCGCGAGCCGGTAAGCTTGTGTGTACTCGCCGTCCTTGGTGCGACCACCCAGGTACTGCAGCAGCTTCCAGGCCCACTCCTTGTCGCCGAAGCCGGTACTCATAAAGTAGATCCCGCCATTCGCGATGGTACGCCCATCACCTGGCATCGGGTGCACCTTCACCTTACCAGCGATCGGCGACTGGCTCGGATCGTTGACTAGGTTGAGCCCGTAGTGATGGTTCGGCCCGCGGTACAAATTTTTGCCGGCCATAAACGCTTTGGCCGAGCCCGTGAACTGTACCTTAAGCGACTCGGGATCGGCGATATCCAGTTTGGTGAAGGTCTCCGACCACCACTTCAATGTCTCGCGCGCCACCGAACCCGGACCGAGTTGGTGGTTGCCCTGATTATCGAAGAAGCTGCCGCCCCGGTTCCAGGTCAAGCTGTACCAGGTGCCGGGCAGCTGCTCGGGTCCGACGCCGGCGATCCAGAGTATCGGGTATTGGGCGACACCGTCTTTCTTCGCCTTGACGCAGTGCTCGATCAGCTCATCGTAGGAAGCGAAGGGCTTGTCTATCCCGGCCTTCTCCAGCAGATCCTCGTAATAGTTCCACACCCAAACGGTGGCAAAGTAAGGCAGCGCCCAAACGCTGCCATCGAAGCTCGAGATCTGATTTTGCGCCTGGGTGAAGTCTTTGACGTAGTCGTCTAATCCCGGCAAACCATCCAAGGGCTCTATGACTCCCTGTTCGGCCCAGGTGCGGAGCTCTGCGGCGAAACCCATGCCCGCGTCGACTTGCGCGCCGCCAGCAAAAGCGATGGTGAATTTCTGGAAATACTCGTTGAAGCCGGACAGGTTCTGATTGAATTTGACACCCCAGTCCGCTTCGAACTTCTTGGAAATCTTGGCGTAGATTTCGCCATACTGCCAGCCGACGAAACTCACGCTATCGACGTTGCTCTTGGGCGCGACCGCCCAGGGACCCGCCAGACCCGCATGGGCCATGCCGGGCAACAGCCCGAGGCCGGCCAGACCGGCCACGCCGGCCGAGGTCTGTAGCATGTCGCGGCGCGTGAAACGCGCCCCACCGTTGCTAGAGCGTTTCATCTCAATTCTCCCGTGCGAATTTGATTCTGGTGTCACCTCATACGCGGTCGTTTGTTGCCGCGAAGCCTCCGGCTGCGATTTCATCGGTGAACGCCGGGGCAGCCGATCGGCTCCGCACTCCGGATACATTGGCTAAGGAAATTCATGCTATCACAGTGGCCACGCAATTCAATCGACTAGGCGTCACCTAGCGCCCGAATGGCGCGCGCTGGCTGCGC
>JAPULJ010000381.1 GCA_027295145.1 Alphaproteobacteria bacterium
GTCTGCTTATGAACCAGGCTGTGTAAAAACTCGGGTCGGAAGAGCGTCGGCGCAACAATAGACCCGGCAATTGCGGGCGGGTGAATCATTGGCTCCTGCGAGGTCAGATAGGCGAATCAATGTTGCGCCGTCGGACCTCGAAATTGGTTTTCATACAGCCTGGACCCAAAGGGGACGTGGGGAGCATTCAGCACAACGCTGCGATACCTTATTCCGGAACTCCGGCGCGTTTAAAGGCCTCGATGAGCTCCGTGTCATCGAGGGGATCATCCACACTGAAGCTTGCTTTCATGAAGCTTATCGAGAAATTGGGGGCCCGTTGCAAGAGATCGGCGACGACATCACGAGCCTCGTCTTCGCGATCAAGTTTGAATAGCGCCGCTGCGAAAGTGACGAAGGCCCAATGATGAGCGTTCGGACCGTGCGTCGCTCGACGCTCCCATTCGATGCATTCTTGGTAGCGCTGAAGAGCAAACGAAGCCCGCGCTCGTATATGCTGGAAGCCACTCAGAAAGGCATCGTGAGGGCTCAGGCGGATGGCGTTGTCCAACCGTGGAATGGCTTCCTCAGGTCGCCCCGCCTCGAATAACGCCCAGCCCAAAGCATAATGCGCCATGGCGTAATTGGGGTTCAGGGCAAGCGCCTCTTCGATCTGCGAAATGGCAAGATCGAATTGACCCAGGAGTATGTTGACGCGCCCCTCGGCCAACAAACAGAGTGGATCACCGGGGTCTAGCGATATCCCCTGCTGCGCCTTTTGCCTCGCTTGCTCCAGCAAAGCTGCGCGTTCGTCTGCACGATAGAACATGACGTAACGGACGCGGGATTCAGCGGCCATCGCAAATGCTGCCTGGAAGTGAGGCTCTAGCTCGTTGACCCGGTCGAACATCTCAATCGCCGAGGCCAAGCCATCTTCGGTTGTCGTGTAATAGGCTGCAAGACCGCGCTGATATAGACCCCAGGCGTCCAGGCTGCTCGGCGGTTTCCGCTGGGCGCGTTCTCGTTCCTTATGGCTGATGTGCGGTTCTATGGCGGCGACAATCGCCTCCGTGATCTCATCCTGAACGACGAAGATGTCATCGAGGTTTCTGTCGTAGCACTCCGCCCAGATGTGGATGCCACTAGCCGCATCGTTCAACTGAGCGGTCACGCGAATACGATTGCCTCGTTGACGGATACTGCCCTCAACGACATAGCGAACACCCAAATCCCGAGCCACCTCGCGCATATCGGGTGACTTGCCCTTATAGGCGAAGCTCGAGTTGCGGGCCATCACGAGGAGCCAGCGGAATCGCGACATTTCGGTAATGATGTCTTCAGCCATGCCGTCGGCAAAATACTCTTGCTCCGGATCGCCAGATAAATTGTCGAACGGCAGTATTGCGATCGATGGCTTGTCGGGGAGTTGCAGCGCTTCGCCTGACCACGCACCACCCGCACCTCCAGGTTCATCGAAGCTAACGCTGTAAACGCGCAAGGGCTTGGCAATGTTCTTGACTTGGTGCGTACCGAGATCATTCAAGGCAAAGTTAAGCTTGCCTTCTACTTGATCGAACACAGTGCCGGAGATGCAGATGCCGCCGGGCTCCGCGATGCCCTCCAGACGCGCTGCAATGTTCACTCCATCTCCAAAGAGATCATCCTTCGCGACCATGACGTCGCCTAGATTCACACCAATGCGAAATCGCATTCGATGGTTTTCACGGAGTTTGTTATTGCGCTCTTTAATGTCTTGCTGAATCTCGACGGCACAACGCACGGCTTCTACGGGACTGGAAAACTCGGCAATCATACTGTCGCCAGCGGTCCCGAAGACCCGGCCTTGGTGGTTTTCAATATGGCGGTCAATCGCCTGGCGGTGAGCGGTCAGTGTGGCGAGTGTTGCTTCCTCATCATCGCCCATAAGCCGCGAAAAGCCGACCACGTCGGCGGCAAGTATGGTGACTAGCCGGCGTTCCATGACAACCCTCCCTCGAGCAGGAAAGTAGTCAATCGTGATGGCGATTGCCATGCGAACAAATAATGCGCCAGTGTCCGCTTATGGCTATAAGCGGACATTCAGCGTGCGAGCTTCAATGTCCGCTTTCGGGGGTAAAGCGGACATCCCTGTGATACCGTAAGCGCCGAAAGTTGGAATTGAGCAACCGAGCATGGCGCATCTATCTTTCTTCGCCCGAATGACCGGCTCCCGACATCTGACCAGTTTACAGGCCGTCAGACACCAGGCGAACGTCATGATGTTTCTGGGCATATTGGTGATACTGCTCGGCGCCGTCGTGGCGCCGGCGCAAACGGCTGCGCGATGCATCCCGATGGCGGAGCGTCATGAGAGGCCACCCACGGAATTCGTCCTTCACCGGGCGAAGGCACAGGGTATTCACAACAACCGCGCAGCCTCGGGAGCGCTGCAAATCCCGCTCCCCGTCTGGCGGGTCAGCGAAAAACGCATTACGGCGCGGGGCCCTGCTCTACCGCAAGATTCGGTGGAGCTGACCTTTCTTGGCCACTCTTCCTTCCTGATTCGCACCTTCGCGAACGCGACGGCCGTCACCGACTATAACGGTTACATCCGAGCGCCCTTTGCGCCCGACATCGTAACCATGAATCGTGCATACAGCACCCACTACACGGACGTGATCGAGGCGGGGGTGAAGCACACCCTGCGCGGCTGGATGGAGAAGGGGGTGATCCCGAGCTACAACGTGACCGTGCGCGACCTGCATGTGACGAACGTCCCCACCAACATTCGCCAGTCCGGAATCGGCGATTCCGGTTTCGCGGGCAACTCGATCTTCATTTTCAAATCGGCGGGCCTGTGCGTCGTCCATCTCGGTCACCTGCAACATCGCCTGATTCCCAGCCACGCGGCACGTGTAGGCATGGTGGATGTGCTGCTGGCGCCGATCGACGACAGCTACACCATGCCCCAAGCGTTGCTGGTCAAGGTGATCGACGATCTCAGGCCGGTGGTGGTCATTCCCATGCACTATGGCTTTGGCGGGACGCTTGAAAGCTTCATCGCCCTGATGCGGCAACGGAAATTCGCGATCCGCATCGCCCGGAGCCGTTCCGTGCGTTTCACCAAGGCGACTTTGCCTACTCGGCAGACCGTCCTGGTTCTGCAGAGCGGGGCGTTTTAGGACAAGGGGAGCGCCCGTTGTTGGCTACAAGCGGACATTCAGCGTGCGAGTTTCAATGTCCGCTTTCGGGGGTATAGCGGACATCCCCCACAACATAGGGCATGTCGGCCAGCACGTAAGGGGGCGCCCTTCATGCCCATGGCGATGACGCCGCCCGGAACAATTCCGGATTCCAACAGCCAAACCGCAATGACGCTGGTGGGCGGGCAATCCAAAAAGGAGACCGTCCAAGCATGAACCTATAATGCGGAATCTTTATTTTGACCAAGAGTTGGCACCCATTAGCTTCCTATACGGCGAAAGGAACGGATCTCATGTGGCCAAATCGTAAATTGCTCGACCTCATCGGCATCGACCTGCCGATCATCCAGGCGCCCATGGCGGGGGCGAACGATTCGGCCATGGCGATCGCCGTGAGCGAGGCCGGCGGCCTGGGCTCGCTGCCTTGCGCCATGCTCGACGCAGCCAAGACGCGTGCCGAACTCGGGGTCATCCGCCAGCAAACGGCGAAACCCGTGAACGTCAACTTTTTCTGTCACAAGCCGGCGACGCCCGACTCGGACCGCGAGGCTGCATGGAGGCGAAATCTGGCCACCTATTACGAGGAACTCGGGCTGGATACGTCCTCTTCGGCGCCGGCCGCAAATCGCGTCCCGTTCGACGAGGTCACGTGTGAGATCGTCGAGGACCTCAAACCCGAGGTCGTGAGCTTTCACTTCGGGTTGCCGGTGGAGCTGTTGTTCCGGCGCGTCAAGGCTGCGGGTTGCCGCGTGCTCGGCAATGCCACCACGGTCGAGGAAGCCCGCTGGCTTGAGGACAACGGTTGCGACGCCATCATTGCGCAGGGCTACGAGGCGGGCGGGCATCGTGGCATGTTCCTGACCGAAGACATCGCGACCCAGGCGGGGACCTTCGCCCTGGTGCCGCAGGTCGTCGATGCCGTGAAGGTGCCGGTGATCGCCGCCGGAGGCATTGCCGACGGGCGTGGCGTGGCGGCGGCCTTCGCGCTCGGCGCGGCGGGTGCCCAGGTCGGCACGGCCTATCTCCTCACCCCGGAATCCAAAATCTCTGACCTTCACCGAACGGCTATCGGGACGGCCCGCGACGATGGCACCGCGGTGACAAATCTGTTTTCAGGTAGGCCAGCGCGCGGCCTGATGAACCGGATCATGCGCGAGATCGGGCCTATGTCCGACATGACGCCGGCGTTCCCGACGGCCGGCGGCGCGTTGGCGCCGTTGAAGGCGGCCGCCGAGGCCCGAGGGGCGAGCGACTTCACCTCCTTGTGGTCGGGGCAGGCCGCCGGCCTCTGCTATGAGACCGGTTCCGGCGAGCTCACCCGCCGGCAAGCCGAGGACGCGGGCCGGCGGCTCCAGGCACTGGCGTTGCCCGGCTGAGGACGGACCATGACCCGCTCCGCGCCGTCACGCATTCTAACTTGGACTGGCGATTTCCCGG
>JAPULJ010000382.1 GCA_027295145.1 Alphaproteobacteria bacterium
CGGCCAGTCCGCCAAAACACCCTACTGTTCGGCGACGCCGATGGTCGGCAGGTAGCGGTAGCGCTCGGCATAGTCGATGCCGTAGCCGGCGATGAAGAGGTCATCGATGGTGAAACCGACAAAGTCGGCGGCAACGTCGACCTCGCGCCGGCTCGGCTTGTCGATGAGAGCGCAGATCCACAGCTTGCCGACCTCGCGCTGTTCGAGCAGTACTCTCGCATAGGCGATCGAGCGCCCGGTATCGACGATATCGTCGACCAGCAGAATCTCGCGGCCGGCGATATCGGTCGGGATATCGCCAAGCAGATGGACCTCGCCCGAGCTTTCGCGTTCGAGCCCGTAGCTGCTGAGCCGCATGAACTCGACGCGCGGTTTGGCACCGTGCCGGCAGAGGGCGCGAACGAGGTCGGCGACGAAGACGAAACTGCCCTTCAACAGACCGACGATGACAAACTCGCCAGTGAGTTTTTGCGCGATATCGACGGCCAGCGCATCGACGCGTTCAGCGATCTGGGCTTCGTCGAACAGGGTCTTCGTGATCTGGCTCACGCACTGTCTCCGCCTGGCTCGGGACTGCTCGGCACATTCTTCGCTTGCCGGGTGCGGAACTGATCGAGGGCTTGACGCACCTCGTCGTCGGCGACGGCGATGATCGCGGCGGCCAGGAGCCCGGCATTCTTGGCCCCTGCGTCACCGATGCCCAAGGTGCCGACCGGTATACCGCCCGGCATTTGTACCGTCGAGAGCAGCGAGTCGAGCCCATTCAGAGCCTTGCTTTGCATGGGCACGCCCAGCACCGGCAGGGTGGTATGCGCGGCAACGACGCCAGCGAGATGGGCGGCGCCGCCGGCCCCGGCGATTATCACCTTGATGCCGCGCTTGCGCGCGTTTTCGGCGAACTCGGTGACCCGCGCTGGTGTCCTGTGGGCAGATGCGACGATAGCCTCGTTGGCGATACCCAACTCATCGAGCACCGCCTGTGCGTGCCGCATCGCCGGCCAGTCCGACCGGCTGCCCATTATGATGCCGACGATCGGCGCCGGTTTGCCCATCGATCAACCCCTTTGAGCTTGATTGCGTGTTTTCCCCGAACTGGCGATTATAGTGTCGCGGAGACGGCGGACAAGCGCGCAAACGGCCTTATGTGTGAATACGACGTTAACAAAATGTTAACTGCTAATTGTTGAGACTAACTGTTGAATAGCGCCGACGGGGCACCTCCCGCCGGCAAAAGGACATGCGGCCGCGAAAGGCGCGATGATGAAGGTCAACCAGACCGGTCCGGTAAGCGGCGTTGCCAGGGTTCGCTCGAAGCATGATAGTCGTCCAAAAGCCGAGGCTCGTGCAACCCAGGGCACCGGCGATGTCGCTACCGTCATGGGGATTCCCGAGACCGAGCTGACGCCGCGCGTGCGGGCCGCCATCGTCACTCTGATGCAGGAAGTCGCGAGTTTGCGCGACGAGCTGCATCAGACCAAAGAGCGCATCGGCCATCTCGAAGAGCTCGCCGACAAGGATGCGCTGGTTCCCGCCATCAACCGGCGCGCCTTCGTGCGCGAACTCTCGCGGGTCATGTCCTACGCCGAGCGCTACGGCACCGCCCATTCGTTGGTCTATTTCGATCTCAACGGAATGAAACAGATCAACGACACCCACGGGCACGCCGCGGGCGATGCGGCGCTCAAGCACGTCGCGGAAATTCTCGAACAAAGCACCCGCGAATCGGACATCGTCGGGCGTCTCGGTGGGGACGAATTCGGCGTCATCTTGGCCCAGGTCGACGAGACCACCGCGACCGAGAAAGCCGCATCGCTGGCCGAGCGCATCGCCGCCGAGGGTGTGGAATGGCAGGGCCGGCACCTGTTGCTGACCGTGGCCCACGGGATCGTCCCGATCATCAGCGGCCAGGACGCCGATACCGCCCTTCAGGCTGCTGATCGTGCCATGTACGCCAACAAGAAACAGACGGCGGCAGCCCAGGCCGCATTGCCGGCATCTGCGGTACAGGCGGTCAGGCGATAATATCCGGCAGCAGCTTGCTCTCGATCGCGATAATCTCGTCCTTCAATTGTAGCTTTTTCCTCTTGAGGCGCTGAATCTCAAGTTGGTCGTAGTTTCCGGCCTCAATCATATGGCGGATTTCGCTGTCGAGTTTACGGTGCTTCGTGCTCACGGCCGCAAGTTCGATCTTAAGCGCATTTTTATTCGCCTCGCTAAGACGCATTAGCTTACCCCTTGCCTCAATCTCGCATCATAACAGAGTCTCGTGCCGAATATTATGTTTGATGGTGATGTTCGCCCAAATTGACTGCTGAAGGCGTTGATCCACCAAGCAATATCCAACAAAATAAATTGACGAGATTGCAGGGGAGCCAGCCTCATGACCAAGACCATCGGGATTTTGACCAGCGGCGGCGATTGCCCGGGCCTCAATGCCGTCATCCGGGCCAGCGTATACGGCGCGGTACACGGCCAAGGCTGGCGCGTGATCGGCATCTCAAACGGCACGCAAGGCTTGCTCGCGCGCCCCATCGCGGTCCGCGAGATCGGACCCGAGGCGATGACAACCCTCGTCCTGCGCGAGGCCGGGACGATCCTGGGTTCGACCAATCGCGGCGATCCATTCGCCTATCCCATGCAGGATGGCTCGGTGAAGGACCGATCGGCGGAAGTGATCGAGGGTTATTCCCTGGCCGGGATCGATGCGCTTATCGGGGTCGGCGGCGATGGCAGCCTGCGGATCCTTCGCAAGCTCGCCCAGCAGGGCGGTATCGATCTTGTCGCCGTGCCCAAAACCATCGACAACGATATCGCCCTGACCGAAGTCTCGGTCGGTTTCGATACGGCGATGCGGGTCGCCACCGAAGCTCTCGACAGTCTACAGCCGACCGCCGCCAGCCACGACCGGGTGATGATCCTCGAAGTCATGGGCCGCGATGCCGGGCATATCGCGCTGGCATCTGGGGTTGCCGGCGGCGCTGATATCATCCTGATCCCCGAAATCGCATACGAAATCGACGCTATCGCCGGCAAGATTGCGCGATTGCGCCGGGGTGGACGCAACTTCGCCCTTGTCGTAGTCGCCGAAGGAGTGTCCACCGAAGCAGGCGCGGCAGTTACCGTGGAACAGCCGAGTGGACGGCCGACCTATGGCGGCATCGGCGCTTATCTGGCCCGCCGTATCTCCGAGACCACCGGCGCCGAGACGCGGGTCACGGTGCTTGG
>JAPULJ010000383.1 GCA_027295145.1 Alphaproteobacteria bacterium
GAGTTCCGGCCATCTTGGCCGGGGCGTCTTGGTAACGGACCATTCATTCGCCCAAATAAACCGTGGGACCATCACGGACAACGGGCGCGAGGGGATACGCATAACAAGAAATTCCGGTGCCGTAATTGAAGGGGACCCGACCATCACCACGGTCTCCAACAATGGCCGCGACGGTCTTTTGGTGAGTGGCGGCTCTTTCGTTAACATCGAAAATTCAACCTTCTCGAATAATGGCCAACGTGGCATTCAGTTCAACGGCAATTCAACGGGCGAACTTGAAAATATCGTTATCTCCGGCAATGCCAGGACGGCGCTTACGGTTTCGGACAATGGCTTCGTCATCGTGGAGCTCAGTATGATTACATCGGACATCCCGGACTCGGCGGCTAACCGTGGCGGGGTGTTGGTCAACCGGCGTGGAGTGCTTCGCTTGCGCGGAAATACCATCACCAACACGGCGGATGAACCAGGTGGAGGTAGCGCCATCAGAGTCCTCGCCGGGTCTTTCCTGCGCCAAGGCAGGGGCCTTGACATCATTACTTCTACCAATGGCCGTGCACTCGGCGTGTCAAATCAGAGCCAGGCGGACTTGCGCGATTTTACGCTCACCGGAAATATCACTGTCGAACGCCATGCGTTGCTTCGGTTGCGTAAGGATACCAATGGCACGGTCTATGGGAACATCGTGCTCCAGCGTGATTCCGCGATTGCCTTTACCTTGGAAGGCTCCGGTTCGGTTACGGTCAACGGCACCGTCACTTGCCTGGATACCGAATCCAGCGCCGACTTCGAAGACCAAACGGCAATCGACATCGTCGGTGGCGATGGCAACGCAATGGATTGCTCGGGGTATGGCCCTGGAAACAGTGGACCGTAAGCAAAATGAATAAAGACCTGAGTATGGACTGGGGTGGCATCGGAATTGCCACCCCATATTTCTGAGCAAAAGGGCTTAAAGACCGGGTCACGAGGGGATGCCCGACATCGAATTGAGTCGGACCGTTATGTCCGCGATAAGGCGGTGACTTAGATCATTCTTGGGGGCCGGTGCCGTCATCGGCCCCCACTAACCCGCGCTTAAATCCAGCCCTCGATGCCACCCTGTGGTGATCACCGGTGTTGCATTGCTTGGCCGACCCCCATAGAATGAACATTCGTTCATTTATGTGCAGAATTTGGATTGGATATGAACACACGAGCAGACCGCGCTTCGGAGACACGCTATCGAATCGAGCGCGCCGCCATAAAGCACTTTGTCGAACAAGGCATCGGCGAGACGACTATCCGCGACATCGCCAAGACCGCCGCCGTCTCCCTAGGTGCGATGTACAATCATTATGACAGCAAAGAAGATTTGGCCTTCAATATCTTCAGGCAAGGTTTCGAGGATGCTGGACGACGGCTGCGAAAATGTGCCGAGGCACAAACGACACTACCGAATAAGCTGCGCGACATGATTCGCTTTGCTTTTAGCCGTTTTGATGAAGACCCCCTGCTGCTCACTTATGTTTTTACATCCCGACACATTCATCTTGGGCATCGACGTCTTGGTCGTCTGGCAGACTCACCAAACAATCCCTACGCCGTTTTCAGGGTGGTGATCGCCGATGCCATGGCCCGAAAAGAGATTCCCAACACCGATCCCGATCTCGCCGCCTCGCTTGTCACTGGCGCGGTCATCCAGGCCATCGACTCATGCATTCTGGGCCGTTTGAAAGGCAAAATGATAAAACGCGCCGATGAAACAGCGGCCATGTGTTTCCGACTCCTGAAAGGCTGATAAAATTTTTGCTTGACGAATGAACGATTGTTCAATTAGTGTATATGAACAATCGTTCATTCACTTTTATCGTGTTCAATCTTATTGCGCCGAAGCAGGGGGAGAGAGTCCGATGAAAACCCAATTGAAATACTTTACACCCAAATCCGAAACGGTTCCGTCGAACATTCTTTCCGCTGGCGGTGACGTCTGTCGTCGCGGGGGAATGGGAAATAACGGAAGCAGACCCTACACAGGAGACAGGACCGGCGTTTTTTTTATTCATTATATGAACAAACGTTCGTTCATATTAGTAACCTGCATCTACCTTCTTGGCGCCTGCGCTTCGAAACAGGGGCTGCCCTCGGAAGAATCGATCCCCGAGGATAAGCAAAGAATTTCCCGATTGATCCAAGGCAGGATTTTGAACATCGCGGTGGTTGCCCTGGGCCCCAAAGATTCCATGGGGCAGGACTGGTCCGATTTCGATCCGGCATTCCGCCAGTGGGTCAAGCAAGGGCCCGAAGTCGTGGACCTAGGCCGATGGGCGGTTGGTCTCAAGAGACACGATTTTGGAGACGCCGTTAATAAGTCTTTCAGGATTGTCCCGAAAATGGTCCGTAATTCTGGGAGGGCTTTCCCCTTCGCACTCGCCGTCGGTAGCTCGATCGCGACGATAAACACGATTATCCTCTCGACGATCGGTGAAATTCGTATAGAAAAAACCAAACCGGTGACGAGGACACTTTCCAGTGTGCCGGCGCTCGCCGGACGGATCCCCAAGAGAACGCTCGATAAAAAAACGATCAGCGAAAAGATCGGCCGCCAAATTCTAATTCTGGGCCGGCAAAGAACGCGCCATCGCTTCCGATCCGTTCCCTTCCACCTGGCCCGCCATCGGCGGCCGCGGGAGATGGGGTTCGATGCCTACCTCACCGTGCAGGTGCAATCGGTGACCCTCAATCGAAAAGGCCGTGACGATCTGGAACCGTCGCTTCAACTCCATATCTGGACCAATTTCATCTGGACCAATTTCATGGGAACCGTGGGCCGGCCCTGGGAGCAAGAGACACCGCCCTTGCGCTTGGGGAGCGGATCGGAGCTGGCCAGCGAATATTGGAAAGAAGAACTCCATCAGGCGGTGTCCACCCTTGGTTCCAAAATCGTCAATCTGCATTTCGTCCCGTGATCATTCGGAGGGCCGGTGCCGTCATCGGCCCCCACTAACCCGCGCTTAAATCCAGCCCTCGATGAAGGGCTCGAAGAGGAACGGCACCGGCCAGAACACCTTCAAGAGCCAGTCGAACACGGTGATGACGAAGAGCTCGCCGAGGCCGGCGATGATCAGGGCCTCGCGCCAGCTGCCGCCATAGACGCGGACGAACATGATGGCATAGGCGGCGGCGGTGATATGAAAACCGATCAGATAGACCCCGGCGCAAAGCGCGGCCAGCCACAATAGGGCAATGACGGTCCGGTTGGTTTCCACCGCCGCCTTGGCCCAATCGAGGGGCGGCGCCAGGTCCCGGGAGCGGGACGCGATGGCGCGGCCATGGATGACGATCTGGCCGAGGCTCAGGGGAATCCCGATCCCGGCCAGGCAGAAGATCATCAGCGAGGCGCGCAGGGCCCAATCGTCACTGACCGTGGCCGCCGCCGCCAACAGACCCATCAGCAACACGAGGAAGCCGATATCGCCCCAACGATGGGCCCGGCTGAGCGGCTCCACCGCCTCCCCGCGCACGCCTTGGCCGCGGCGCAACCGCTTGTAGATGGGCACCACCAGGGTGACGATCACCAATAGAAGGATGGCCAGCACGCCGGGCTGGAGCAGCCAGGTCCAGCCGTAGCGCGCGTTGGAAAGCCAGAGATACCCCTCCAGCTGCCCGCCCAGAACCACCGCCACTAAGAGCGGCGGGCGCGGCCAGTCGAACAGTTTCATGAAATAGCCCAGCACCGAAAAGGAGAGGAAGGTCAGGACGTCCCACCACACGTAATGGGCCGCGTAGGAGGCCGAGACGCAAAGGATCAGGGTCATGGGAACGATGATGTAGAACGGCATCAGGGAAAGCTTGGCGAACTGGCCGGCGGCGCCGATGGCGAGGCCGGCGGCGATCACGTTGGCCACCACCAGCACCACGATCATGGCCATGGTGTAGGGCAATTGGGTGGTCAACATGGCCGAGCCCGGGGTGATTCCGACGGAAATGAACGCCACCAGCATCAAGGCGAGCGACGTCGATCCCGGGATGCCGAAGGCGATGGTCGGGATCAGCGCCCCGCCCTCCTTGGCGTTGTTGGAGGCTTCCGGCGCGATCACGCCGCGCACGTCGCCCTTGCCGAAA
>JAPULJ010000384.1 GCA_027295145.1 Alphaproteobacteria bacterium
TCGAGCCCACTGACCCGCTACGCCCACCTCTATTTCACGGTCAACGACTCGGCGGTGCACCGCTTTCGGCCGCTGACCGCCTCCATGGCCTTGGTGCAGACCCTGCTGATCGGCCTGGGCTACCGCAAAGACGCGATCGGCTCCCGGGCAAAGTCGCCGGCCCGCACCCGCAAGCGCCGATCGGCACGCTGAGTTCCAGGGGGCGCTTTGGTTCTCGCTTGATACCTCGCTCGCAAGAGTGAATATCCGTTCTATCATTTGCCGACTTTCCGGATCTCCGTCATTTGGCTCGAAAGCTCCTGCCGATGAGTTGCCGGTGCACCTGGTTGGTGCCTTCCCAGATTTGCGTGATCTTGGCGTCGCGCATCAGGCGCTCGACGCGATAATCGCTGCAATAGCCATAGCCGCCATGCATCTGCACCGCCTCCGTGGTCATCCGCATGGCCAGGTCCGAGGCACGCAGCTTGGCGATCGAGGCCTCGAGGCCGAAATCGGTGGCGCCGCCGTCGACCAGGCCACCCACATAGTCGATCCAGTTTTCCACCAGGGCGAGTTCGCTGGCGAGATCGGCGATCAGGAACTGGTTGCCCTGAAAGTCGATGATGCGCCGGCGCGACTGTACACGCTGGTTGGTGTAAGCGATCATCTCCTTGAACGCCGCCTGGGCGATGCCGAAGGCGTGGGCGGCGACGCTGGGCCGCGATTTGTTGAGCGAGGCCAGCAGAATCTTCAGCCCATCGCCAGGCTCGCCGATCAGATTGGCGCGCGCTACGCGGGCCCCGTCGAAGGCGAGGGCGGCCGTGGATGAGGCGCGGTGGCCCATCTTGTCCTCGATGCGGGTGACCTCGAAGCCGGGTGTATCCTTCTCGAAGATGAGGACCGAAATGGCACCTTTGGCATCGTCGATCTCCGACCACTTGCCGAACAGCAGGATCAAGTCGGCCACGTCGCCATTGGTGATGAAAAGCTTGGCGCCATCGACGATGATGTCGTCGTTGTCGGGGGTGAAACGCAGCTTCATGCCGGTGGCGTCCGAGCCGGCCGAGGTCTCGGTGATGGCCAGCGATCCAAGCCCGCCTTGCGCAATCCGCGGCAACAGACGCGCTTTCTGCGCTTCGCCACCGAATGTGATCAGCGGATTCATGCCGTGGAAGGTGGTGGCGTAGATGATGCCGGTGGAGGCGCAGGCCTCGGAGATGATCTTCACGCATTCGAGGTAGAGCGCGTAGCTGCTGGGCACGCCGCCATAAGCCTCCGGCACGAATATCGCGTTGAGGCCCAACCGGTTCAGCGCGCGCAGGTTTTCCCAAGGAAATTCGCCTGCCTTGTCGAAACGCGCGGCGTTGGGCGCGATCACTTGGTCGGCGACACGCCGCACCTGATCGAGGATGATGCCCTCGTCTTCCGCCCAGTTTCGCTGCCGGGCCAATTGCTCGAAGATCTTCATCAGTGGTTGATCCCATGGCCGCCGTCGAGATAGATGGTCTCGCCGGTAAGGAACGGGATGCGTTCGTCAAGGATTGCGCCGATCAACCGCGCCACCTCCTCCGGCGCGCCAGGCCGGCCCGCCGGGACGCGTTTCTTGATCCAGGCCGCGACCTTGTCATTGGTGAGAAAATCCCGGTTGAGATCGGTTTCGATATAGCCCGGCGCCACGTTCAAGACCTGGATGCCAACGCCCGCCCATTCGACCGCAAGGCAACGGGTGATCGCGCCAACGGCGGCTTTGGAAGCGCAATAGGCGAGGTTTTCGGCAACCCCCGACTTGTCGAAGAACGAACCGATGTTGACGATCGTGCCGCCGCCATTGGCTTTCAAATGCGGATAGACCTCGCGGGCGGCCACCATCA
Source organism: Alphaproteobacteria bacterium (assembly GCA_027295145.1). Lineage (GTDB taxonomy): Bacteria > Pseudomonadota > Alphaproteobacteria > JAPULJ01 > JAPULJ01 > JAPULJ01. The sequence goes on from JAPULJ010000384.1 coordinate 1,851, forward strand.
CCGAGGTCGCGTTGAGCGCCATGACTTGCTCGAATTCTTCGGTCGGAAGCTCGGCGCTCGGCGAGGCGATATGCATGCCCGCGTTGTTGATGAGACCGGCAACTGCCCCCCCGGCGGCGATCTTGGCGAAGCTGTCCCGAACCGCCGTCTCGCTGGTCATGTCACAAGCGATGCCACGCCCGGCCGCTACATTTCCCGACCGCGACAGACCAACCACCGTGTAGCCGCGGCCGGCAAGGTCCAAGGCGATGGCCGCGCCGATGCCGCGGCTGGCGCCGCTGACAATGATCTGGCCGTCAGGCATCACGGACTCCGGCTTGCGCTTTTTCTCAAACGCCGCGTTTTCGCGGTAAGGCAACCATCATGAACAACTGCGGCGAATCGACGAGCATGGACAAAATCCTGTGCGGCTCCGGCTGGATCAAGTTCGACCTCGACGGCAACGCTACCGGCCAGATTGCGATTCGAGAAGTTCCCGTTGTGCCGCCCGGGCCGTATCGGGGGGCCAAACGCTCAGCTTCTCCAGGGCGGACGCGGCCGCCTGATCCAGGCTGTGGACGATCTCGAACGGAATTTCAAGGCTGATGGCCCCGAGTTCGTTGTTGATCACGACGGTCGCTGTGCTGGCTTAGAGGGGCCGATCGTCGATCCCGGCACGTCGCCGGGGCCGAAGGTGAAGGTGAGCGCGGCAACGCGCGTGCCGTCGGTTATCGGCATCGCCTAGTGCAACAGCGAGCAGTAGAACACGACAGCCCCGCCGACCGGGGTCCCGTAAATGTCC
>JAPULJ010000385.1 GCA_027295145.1 Alphaproteobacteria bacterium
GAAACCTCTCCTTCCGTAGTAATCTCGGCTACATTGACGGCCCTTATGGACCTTTTTCCGGGACCGGGCACAGCCTCGGTGATCGTGCTGCCGGCAAGCACGGGAATGTCCCGCCCGCGCACTGCATTCTGCATCTCGGAAGCAGGGGGTGATTTCCGCAGATCTACGATCGCAGCTACCTGAACGCCAGCGTCGAGCAGATCGAGCGCCACTGCGTAGCCGTCATCGGTGGTGGCCGTCACCACCGCCCGGTCGCCCGGGCGCACGCCGTAGAGCCGGATAAGTCGCTGAGCGGCGCCCCCCATCATGATCCCGGGCAGGTCGTTGTTGCGGAATATGAGATGCTGCTCCAGTGACCCCGTACAAACCACGAGTTCCTGTGCCCGAATTTTGTAAAGCCGGTTGCCCTTGGTCACCGGCAACCAGTTCTCCGCGAAGCAGGCCTGGCACACAGCGTCGGTATAAATTGTAATTTGCGCGTGATTTTCGACTTTGCCAACGAGCTCCGAGCGGACTTCTCCGGCCTTTTCACCCGAAGTGTCGAAGCGGGCATAGTTCAGCGATCCGCCGAGGATCGGATTTTCGTCGATAAGAATGACTTCGGCGCCGGCATCTCCCGCCGCCAGAGCCGCCGCCAGACCCGCCGGTCCCGCGCCGACGATGGCAACGTCACAGAAGCCGTAGGCCTTGTCGTAATATTCGTGCCGCGCGTTCAGGTTCACCTTGCCAATGCCGGCCATGGCACGGATCAGTTTCTCCCAATATTTGAAGGACCAGTTCGGACGGAAAAATGTCTTGTAGTAGAATCCGACCGGGAGAAATTTTGAAAATCGGTCGAGGATCATGCCCCGGTCGTTCTTGAGCGATCCCCAATAATTTTGCGCCGAGATGTGCAGTCCTTCTGAAATCGGCAGGCGATCGGCAAGAATACTGGACTCATCCTCCAATTCCACCAGAGTATTTGCATCGTGGCCGGCCATGGTGAGCACACCACGCGGTCGGTGGTATTTGAACGATCGCGACAGTACCCGCTGACCGCTGGAGACGACGGCGCTGGCGACGGTATCGCCTGCGAAGCCCGTATAGCTTCTGCCGTCGAAGGTGAAGGAGATCGTCCGAGAGCGATCGAGCAAAATACCGGCTGGCTCGGGAAGCCTGTTCACAACCGTCATCTGGATTTATTTTCCGGTTCTGAAGGTGCTTCAGGGCGGTGAAAATCGATCCGGGTCTTGAATACAGTGTTCGCGGGGTAGGTCTTGACGATCTCATCCGTGAGCGTGTTTCGTTCGGCGATGAACCAGTAGGAGGTCGGAACATGGCACCACCACTCGAGAACCAGACCGGCTGTATTGTCGTGGAGAAAGATATAATCAGTCCACATTTCATCACTGCAGGCGTTCGGATCGGGCTGTTCTTCAATCTCCCCGGCGCAATCGAATTCGGAAATGTTCCGGCGGCCGTTTAGAGGACACAACATCGTTTTCATCGGGACCTCTCCACTCAATGTCCGACGGACGCCGCGCCTTTCTCGCCGACGAGCGAGAAATCCCGAAACCTGTCCAGGCGGTACGGCTTGATGATGTCGGGTACGCGGCCTGATGCAACCAACTGGGCCATATATTTGCCACAAGCCGGCGTCGCCTTGAACCCGTATGTCCCCCAGCCGGCGTCGATGTAATAATTGTCAAGCGGCGTAAGGCCCATGACCGGCGCGAAGTCGGGCGTCATATCGGCGATACCGGCCCATTGACGCAAGAGCTTGACGTTTCCGAGGAAGGGGAACAATTCGAGCAGATGCCCCATCAAGCCTTCCGTAAACTCCAGCGTCGAGCGTGTGTTGTACAGCGAATAGGGGTCGGTGGCGCTGCCCATGACGAGTTCGCCGCGCGCGCTTTGCGAGATATAGATGTGCAGGCTGCCCGAGACGACGATTGAATTGAGAAATGGTTTTAACGGTTGTGATACACACGCCTGCAGCGGGATGCTGCGGATCGGCAGCCGGAAACCTGCCATTTTGGCGACAATCGAAGAGTGGCCGGAGACAGCCTGAACCAAGCAACCGGCCTTGACCGTGCCCCTGTCGGTCTCGACTCCAATCGCTTTGCCATTCTCGGTCAGAATTGAGGTGACCTCTGTTTTCTGGTGGATTTCGACACCTCTCTCAACGGCGCGCGTCGCATAGCCCCAGGCAACCGCGTCGTGTCGGGCGATCGCGCCGGGCTTGTGGTAAAGCGCGCCGAGCACGGGGAACCGGACATCCTTCGACAGGTTTAGAGTCGGTTCAATGCGTGCGATCTCATCGGGATAGATCAGCTCAGAATCGATGCCCAGATGCTTGTTGACCTCGGCGCGCCATCGACTCGTGCGGATCGCCGCGTCAGTATGGGCAAGGGTGAAATGCCCGCGCTCGGAATACATGATGTTGAATCCGAGCTTATTGCTGAGGGTCTGAAACTCCCGAAGTGCATCGTCGTAAAATGCCACACCCTCGGGCGTGAGGTAATTGGAGCGGATGATCGCAGTATTTCGCGCGGTGTTGCCACCGCCGAGATACCCTTTGTCCAGCACGGCCACATTAGTAATGCCGTGTACCGTGGCGAGATAGTAGGCCGTCGCCAGTCCGTGACCGCCGGCGCCGATGATAAGCACGTCGTAGCTCGACTTAAGATCAGCTGCGGCCGGAATCTGCCGCCAAGCGGGATATTTCGAGCGAATGCCGTATTTTACGAGTGCAAGAGGCATATGGCTGAAGTTCCGGATACCATCGTTGGATTACGCTGCCCGGGTGCCGGCAGCAGGATGTTACCTCACAAAATGGACCTATTTAATACCAAAAACAACATATATTGTACCAATATATACCCTTTTCGAGAGTTTTAGAGTGATACATGGCCAAATGCGACAGGCTTCAAATAGTGCGTATTCCGATCAGTATGCATCATATCCTGCCGCTTTGAAGTAGTTTCTGCATTCGTCCGGCGCATCTGATAGGAGACCTAGGATGATATTGGCATGCGTCTGGATCTGGCCTGAGCGATCTATGCGAGGTCGGGGGTCTGATTTAGCGGTAAAATTATAATGCCGTTTGTCGGGTGTAGCTACTGGAGGGGGAGGCCGGCTTACTCGTTCATGGGCCGCGTGCCTGATCAACCTAATTTGCGTGGATGCGCTCCAGATCCTGACGCGCATGTTCGAGGTGCTGGATCATGATGTTTCGGGCTGATTCGGCATTGCGGTTTACTAGCGCTTCATAGAGTGCGCGATGTTCTTGATTATAGTCCTCGATGTTTTTTCGTTTGAGAATCCGGCCCTTCACAGTATTCCATTGAGCTTGCGCGCGAACCTCATTGAGTTTCTTATATAGCCAATAAATTAGTCGGTTATGGGTCGCGGCGGCTAGGAATAGATGAAAATCCTCGTCGTTTCGAGAGAAGCTATCCGAATCTTCGGCGCATTTTTCAAGCTGCTCGACTATCGTTCGCATTCGGTTCAAGTCCTGCGCAGTGGCATTCAAGACAGCGAGTTGCGCCATACGGGGCTCCATGGCGAGACGGCTTTCAATGAGTTCCAAGGGACTGATGGATTCGACAATATTTTCATTTCGCTCATCGCCACTCTCGGATAAAATTTCATTCGTTTTGTAGATAACGAAAGTACCGCTGCCGACACGGCGGGCGAGCAGTCCCAAATCTTCCAATTGGCGAAGCGCCGACCGTATTGTTCCCCGTGAAGCTGCGAAGAATTCCGCTAGTTCCCGTTCTGGCGGAAGCTTGGTTTGATACGGGTATTTGCCATCGAGAATTGCGCGTTGTAGACGCGTTGCGATTGCGGCAAATCCCGATTGCGAAGGCTCGGGCGCGTCATTCTTGTGTGCATTTTCTGTCATCGTTCTCTGGTCCAATTCAAACCAATTTGCCCAAAATCGAAGATTAAGGCTTCTAATCGGTACGAAATATGTTTAATTGTAGCTCAAATTGCTGTCGAAGGGCAACACCCTGGCGACGGAACAAATTGGAAAACCCGTTCCATATTAGTACTCTATTTGTACTAACTGGTAGGAAAATGGCAGATGGCATTTCCAGATGGGGCCAGGTTCGTAATTATCGGGGCCGGCATTCATGGCCTGAGCACGGCATGGCATTTGGCCGAGGGATTGAAGGCCGCTGGCAAGGGCAGCGGTGAGGAGATCCTCATTCTTGACAAGACCGGGATCGGCGCGGGCGCCAGCGGAATTGCCTGCGGTGTCATTCGCAATAATTATTACCAGCCCGCGATGCGGGAATTGATGGCGCATTCGGTTGAGGTCTGGGAGAGCGACCGGGAGGCTTTCAGCTATCATCCGGTCGGTTATATGCAGATTAGTGCCGAATGTATGCGCGAGGATGTAGGCACAATCTACGATCAGCAACAAGCGATCGGTTACGACTCCAGCTTCATCGAGGGCGCCGCCGAAACAGAAAAATATATGAAGAGATTTTTTAACGATTGGCAGGCGAAAGGCGTCACATCAGTTCTGCATGAAAAGAAAGGAGGTTATGCCAACAACACCGCCTCGCTCTACGGTATGGCATCGAAGGCGGAAGCCCAAGGCGTGCGCATCTTGTCGGGTGTGACAGTGACCGGGTTTGTCTCCGATCAGGGATCCCGCTCGATCGCGGCGGTTGAAACCGACCGCGGAATTATTTCCTGCGAACAATTAGTGATTGCTCCGGGACCCTGGGTGAAATTTTTTTGGGATTTGCTCGAGCTTCCGGCGTCGGTCAACATCAAGGGCGCGGATGGAAAAATCCACACCGACATCCCCATGTGGCGCTATTGGGCTCTGGAGGAGGGTACTCTCGGTGTCGATCCCAATCTGCAGAAGACCAACGGTGGCAAGATGCCGCCGGTCATACATGTCGATTCCGACGCGCCGCTGCATTCCGATGTCGACGGCAGCCTGATCACCGACAAGCTTTGGGGAATTTACTACAAGCCGGATTTCCACTTCGGTGGCATTCAAGGCGGCGCCATGCCGTATCCCGTCGAGAAGGCGGCCGATGATGTCAAAGTCGATCCCTATGGTATCGATTCCCCGGAATTTATTGTCGACGATAATTTCGCACACATGTGGTGCTCGGCGCTGGCGTTTTGCCAAAAGCGTTTTGAAGGGCAGATCGAGCTCTATAAGAAGGAACCGTCCGGTGGCATTGGGGGGTTTACACCGGACTCGTTCCCAGTGTTCGACTGGTTTCGGGACAACGTCTACATCATTGCCGACTCCAACCATGGTTACAAAATGATCGGCGTTGGCAAATTGGTGGCAGAGGAGATGCTGGGTCACAGCAACTCACTTCTGCAACCCTTTAATTTCGGACGCTATGAGGCGGGCGAACTTCACCCCGTTAGCAACAGCCCATTTCCATGGAGTTGACGGTGCGTACTCGAGATCGCAGTTGAGGCGCTGCGCAAGGGTTTCTTGATCGGAAATCAACGATCGATCGGCGGCAATAGTAACCAGTAGGGGAAAAAATTTATGACAGACCTAGAAAAACACGTCAATGCACCGGGGCGCGCCAAACTTGTCAAGCAGGTTCGTGAAAAGATTAATGAACTAGGGATCACTTACATTTATTTTCAGTTTATTTCGGTTACGGGCCGTATTGTCGGTAAGGGCATTCCAGCAGACCACTGGGAGGCGGTTTCGGAACGCGGATTCCAATTGGTCTATGGCTCGACCGCCAACCTCTATGTTGACCGTCATGGCGATTATATCGGCTACGGCCCCGAATCGTCCGAGCTGGTCGGCATCGCCGATCCTGAGACCTTTGTGCAACTGCCCTGGGACAAACGGGTTGGACGGGTATTCTGCACCTGTTTTCGTAACCGCGAGGAAGATGTCAACCCCGGAGGCCATCTGACGTCCGATTGCCGCGGCAATCTGCGCATCCACATGGAGGAATTCGAGAACAAGCACGGCCTGCACATGCGCGTAGGAACAGAACCAGAAATGATGTGGCTGAAGAAAGGCGAGGATGGCCTGCCTGACGGTGGCTTCTCAAAGCCCAATTGCTACCATATTGACCAGTTCGAAAGCCTTCGACCGGCGTTCATGAAAGTTATCGAATACTCCCAGGCGATGGGGTTCGATATGATCCAAGGCGATCACGAAGATGCGCCAGGGCAGTTGGAACTGAACTGGATGTACGATGACTGCCTGCGCAATGCCGACCGCCTGGCTACTTATCGCCAAATCTGTGCTCAGGTGGCCCGCGAAATGGGAATGATCGCCTGCTTCATGACCAAACCGTTCATGGGCGTGTCCGCGAATGGCTGCCATCACAACATGTCGCTCTGGCGCGGTGGCGAGAAAAAGTGCGTAAACACGCCGCATACCGATTCCCTGCCGGGTCTGGACGGTGCCTACGAATACCTCAAGGGCGGTGAAAACCTGTTCATGCCCGATCCGTCGATCGACGCCAAGAAACCCGGGCCAATCGGCCTCAAATCGATTGGCGGGGTGATCGAGCATCTGGGCGCGCTGACCGCGATCGGTTCCTCGACAGTAAATTCCTACCGCCGCCTCTGGGATACCGGATTCTGGGCGCCGGTGTTCGCGGACTGGGGTTATCAGAACCGGACATGCGCTCTGCGGGTTTCGGCGCCGGGCCGGTTCGAATACCGCTCCGTCGACTCTATGGTCAATCCCTATCTGATGGCATCCGCCCTGATTAAGACGTTCGATGACGGCATCGATAACGACCTGGATCCCGGTGAACCTGAAGAGCGTAACATCTACACTGCGATCGAGGCCGGCAAGGAAGTGAAACGATTGCCGATGTCACTCGGCGAGGCGCTGACCGAGCTTGCCAATGACGACGTCGTCAGATCGGCGATGCCCGATGAGATGTACCGAGTGTTCGAGCACTACAAGCGGGACGAATGGGAAAAGTTCAACCACACTGTCACGAATTGGGACCTGGAGACCTATTGGGATTGCCTGCCCTGAACGGCTGACAAAAAGTCTCGAATTACATCAGCAAAGAGGAACAACGCAGATGTGTGGAATTGCAGGAATTATCCATCGCGGCGAGCCGGGAAATTTGGGTAAGGAAATGACCTCTATGCTCAGAGCCTTGAAGCACCGAGGTCAAGACTCGACGGGATTTGCCCTCTATGGGAAGCCGAGTCCCGGCGAGTATGTGCTACGCTTCAAAGTGGCCGAACAGGAGGAATTGTCGGAAGGTTTCCAAATTCACAAGGAGATCGAAGAGCGGAAGGCCGAAGTTGACCGGCGTCTCCGTGAAATGGGCGCCGAAATACTCTCGGAAAAGTCCGCGACCGAATACGCCTTTCGTTACAGGATCAAGTTCGGCGGCGATATGAAGCGCATGGCCGACTATATCGAGGATATCGATGGAGCGGAAATCCTATCCATTGGCGAAGGCTTGGAGCTGATCAAGGATCTCGGCGATGCCGACGTGGTTTCCAGTCAGTACGAGCTTGGTGAATTCAGCGGCAGTCACGGTCTCGGTCATTGCCGCATGGCCACGGAATCGGACGTAGATATCCGGTCCGCTCATCCCTACTGGGCCTATCCATTTAACGACGTTTCTGTAGTTCATAACGGACAGCTCACCAACTACTGGAAAGGCCGCAGGGAGCTGGAGCATCGCGGTCACCGGTTCGTGTCAAACTGCGACTCCGAACTGATCGCAGTTTACCTTGCCGACAAGATGAACAATGGCAAGACGCTCGAAGAGGCTATGAACGACTCTCTCGCTGGGCTCGACGGTGTCTTCACCTATCTCGTGGCGACACTGGACAAGCTGGGCATGGCCAAGGACACCATGGCCGCCAAGCCGATGGTCATTTACGAGGACGACGACACCGTCGTTCTCGCCTCCGAAGAGGTGGCGATCCGCAGCATTTTTCCTCACGAGATCGACACGTTCGATCCCTACGAGGGGGACGTCCGCGTATGGCAAAGGTAAGCAAACATAAAAGTTATGACATGGGAATGCACACAGAGCAGCTCCGTGGGCGTAGCCAGCAGGTCTTCTTGTCGCTCGACGACAACGCGGAGAATTTTACCTATCCGAATGCGTTCGAGGTTGATACCAACAAAACCGCCGAGATCGATGCGCAGAACATCGAATCCAAAGAAGTGAATTTGCGCATTCGCGCGTTGATGGGTGAAGGTTTCGGACATATCGTTGTTAAAAATCCACTCGCCAAACATTCGCTCGGCGTTGGAATTCTCAACCGCTTGAAGCTCGATTTCGAGGGTAGCCTCGGCTATTTCGGTTGTGGCCTGATCGACGGTCCGAACGTTCGGATTAGGGGGCGCGTCGGCTGGTCATGCGCGGAAAACATGATGGCCGGCACCGTCGTTATCGAAAAGAACGCCGGCTCGACATTCGGCGCTGCCATTCGCGGTGGAGATCTTGTTTGCAAAGGTGACGTCGGTTCCAGGACAGGGATCGATCAGAAAGGTGGCACAATCATCGTCGGCGGTTCTACCGGGGCGTTCTCCGGCTTCATGATGCAACGCGGCCGCATGATCATTCTCGGCAATGCAGGCAAATATCTCGGCGACTCGATGTATGACGGCACGATATATGTTGGCGGTGAGGTCGCGTCCTTCGGCGTCGACGCGGTGCTGGGCGAAATGACCGGTTTCGACGCCAATTGGCTGGAGATGAAACTCGCTCTTTATGGTTTGGAGGCGCCCAACGGCACATCCAACATGAAGAAGATCGTCGCTGGGAAACAACTCTGGAACTACGACAACCTCGAGCCTACCGAGAAGAAAATCATCCTATAAGAGAAGCTGGGAGAACAATGGCACAGAAACGCAATACCTCGATACTCGGCAGGAGCTTTATCTTCAAGCCGGAAGTCATCGACGATATTCACATCAAGGCCGAACTCGGACGCTACCGCATGCGCGGCATGTCGCTGTTTAAGAAAATTCCGTCCTGGGATGATCTGACCTTCTTGCCGGGCACTCTGACAAGGTTCGTAATCGAGGGGTATCGCGAAAAATGCGAAACCGAGACAATCATCGGCCCCCGTGCCAAACGGCCGCTGATTCTCGATATCCCGATCTATATCACCGGGATGAGTTTCGGGGCCCTCTCTTACGAAGCAAAGACGGCATTGGCGCGCGGTGCGACCATGGCCGGGACGGCGACCTGTTCAGGCGAAGGCGGTATGATTCCCGACGAACGCCGCTATTCGGAGAAGTGGTTTTACCAGTGCATCCAATCCCGCTACGGATTTAACCCGCACCATCTGCAGCTTGCCGACGGTTGCGAGTTTTTCATCGGCCAGGGCTGTAAAGTTGGTCTCGGTGGGCACTTGATGGGTCAAAAAGTGACTGACCAAGTCGCGGAAATGAGGTCCTTACCGGCCGGCATTGATCAACGCTCGCCAGCGCGTCATCCAGACTGGCTTGGACCCGACGATCTTGCGCTCAAGATCGACGAGATCCGCGAAGCGACCGATGGTCAAATTCCGATCCAATTGAAACTTGGCGCGGCCCGTGTCTATGACGATGTCCGGATGGCCATCAAAACCAATCCCGACAGCATCTATATAGATGGCATGGAAGGCTCAACTGGCGCAGGTCCGCACCTGGCGACGGAAGAAACCGGAGTTCCCGGAATTGCCGCTATTCGCCAAGCCCGCAAGGCGTTCGACGAACTCGGTGTCTCGGGAGATATTACGCTGGTCTATGCGGGCGGTATCCGCAACGGCGCCGACGTTGCCAAGGCCATTGCACTGGGTGCCGATGCGATCGCGATCGGGCACTCTTCGTTGATGGCCTTGAACTGCAACAAGGATATTCCGGAAGCCGATTACGAAAAGGAAGTGGGTGTCGAAGCGGGCTATTGTTATCACTGCCATACGGGCCGTTGTCCGGTTGGCGTGGCAACGCAAGATCCGATTTTGCGCAAACGCCTGAATCCGGATGAAGCGGCGGAACGGGTGTACAACTTCCTGCACACCCTGACGATCGAGGCACAAATGTTCGCACGCGCCTGCGGTAAAACCAACATTCACTCGTTGGAGCCGGAAGATCTGGCGGCTTTGACCATGGAAGCTTCGGCTCTTGCACAGGTACCTCTGGCCGGCTCCCAGCATACTGTCGGTCGTCCGGATATGACCCGGTACTAGGGAGCACCAAAATGAGCGACAAGAATGATATCGATCAATTTCTGACAGCCGATGGCCTTGATACTGCGCGCGAGCAGGAGATCGGCCAGCATATCGGCTATCGCTATGATGTGAATCTAGTGCCCGACTACAATCGGCTGACTCCCTTTCTGAAGAAGTATATGGACGTCATGGGGTGGGAAGATCTGAATTGGCTTGAAGATGTCCATCTCGGCTACGAGGAAAACAAAGCTGCGGTGTTCGACCGCAATATAAATGGCTGGGTTACCGTGCCTGATGATATTGAGCTGCCCGATAACCAGCAGGACCGGGACATGATCGCCAGGGAATTGCTGATCAAGTTCCAAATGTCCGCACGCCACCCTTTGGTTCAACTTAAGCAGGCCTATAAGAAGTTTTGAAGCGTTATCCGGAACATTCGGAACCGGTATTGCGTATGAGAACGCAGCAAAAAATATTCTGAAGCGGTTTTACAGCTCCATTAGATATGTGGCCGCTCCAATATCCGGATTGCCCGCTCAACCTCGTCCAAATGACCCGGTTTCACATATTGGGACTGGGTTTTTTCAGTCAAATGTACCAGCAGTGCCTGGACTAGGTCCCTGAAGAGTGAGTTGTGGCATTTCTCCAATCCGGCGCGAAAGCGAAAATTTGAAGATCGCTCGGCATTGTTGGATTGAACATGTGGTTGTGCCAAAAAGTCGTCTCCCAGGCAGGAGTGTCCCGTTCCAGCCGGGATACTCGGCATGGAAGAGTATAGCATTGTCCGAATTGGTTAAATTCGAGATGGCAGCAACCGTGTTTCAATAGTGACGAAGCAATTTTGGAATTTCCGGAAAACGATGCGGTCATGCAGTCGGAGAAAGCGTCTGGATACTGGTAATGCGCGGAGCTCAACATTTTAATCGCTGCTTCTCGGCGCAGGCGGGGGTCATGCGTTATTTTTACAATATGCCTGAACAAGTCACGAGACTCGGCAGGCTCCTCGTGCAGCAGTAGGAGTGTAATACCATCGGCTAGAGATGTGCCGTCCTCCAAGGTGACGCGAGGCCGCATTCCCGGCAGCGGCTTGCCCTCGTGGTCGCGCACCGACATCTGCCGGATGCGGCATTGCCAGCCGAGAAACTGGTCGCGAATTTTATCGGCCACTGGTGCCTCCTCCCAGTGTGGAGATCGAGATATTGGAATTATTATAAAAGAAATTGTACATTTTGCGGGTTCGGAGAAGGTCGAAATATGGCGACACACAATTAATTCGGGTCGTCATTGAGCCATATGAGCCGGTTTCTACTATTTTGGAGGTGAGCCGTTTATAGAACGCATTGCAAATATGCGGTCTGGCTCACTGTATGCGCCGAAGCGCTGCCTCTCGCACAGGTAGCCCCGACATCGGAGGACTGAGCGACGATAGACACCACGTTTTCCGCCAATGACGATCACCAGTTCGCAGACGCCCTGAACGCCTGACCATAGGCTTGGACCGCCGCTTGGTATGCGAAATATGGTAATTTGGTATATTATTGGTACACCAATCATACGAATAAATACAAATTTGGGTGTTTCTCTGCTTGCGTTGGGCATTTGATGCGGATATGATTTATTGGGTAAAATGCCGAATATCACGTTGAACAGGGTCCAGGACGGATCCGTAATTGAGAAAGAGAATGTGGTTGGCTTATGGGATCGTTTGGCGCGAATTGATTTCGGGCGCCTTACGAATTGGGGGAAATCATTTTTCGTGTGACGCTTTTTTTCAGGACGGATGCCGTGATCGAGCTTGTCGGTCGGTGCACGGCTCACATTTGAGAGCGCCGAAACACGGAAATTGAAAACGGGGGAAACGCCATGACTAGCACCGTTGATTCTCTAGTGACGATCTTCACCGAGTTTTATTACTGGCTCACTGTGGCCTTGATGTTCCTGATCCACGTCGGGTTTTGCATGTATGAGGTCGGCGCGTCGCGACACAAAAACCACCAGCACACGCTGCTCAAGAACACCATGCTGATCCCATTGGTGACCATCTCCTTCTTCTTCTTCGGGTGGTGGATCTACTTCGCCTTCCCTAACGGGCCAGGGATCACGGGCGGCCTGCTCTCCGCGCCTCAAGCCGAGCCATGGAGCCAGCTTATGGGGCCGCACATGGGCGGCGGCAAAGCGGCCGGCATGAGCGCCGGCGACACGATGGTTTGGTCGCGCTTAAACGGTGTCTTCTGGGCCGCGTTCCTGCTTTTCTCATGGACCGCGGCATCGATCGTATCGGGTGCAGTGATCGAGCGGGTACGCTCCTCCGCCTTCTGGATTCTCGCGGTGTTACTGGGCTCCGTGACTTGGGTGATCGACGCTGCCTGGGGCTGGCATCCCGATGGCTGGATGGTTCAGATATTAGGTTATCACGACGCCTATGCCTCCGGCGTCATCCACGCTATTGCGGGGGGTGCGGCGCTCGGATACCTGGTTCTGCTTGGACCACGCATCGGCAAGTTCGCGAAAGACGGGACGCCCCGGAGCATCCTGCCCCACAATCCTTGGCTGGTGACCATAGGTCTATTCCTGATCTATACCGGCTTCTGGGGCTTCTACGTCGCCTGCAACGTCCCGATGTTTGACATACAGGCAGGCGATGGGGTGTTCTGGTCGGCAACCACCATCTACCTGACGCCAACCACCCTCTCGGCGATCACCGTCAACTTCCTGATGTCGCTGTCGGGCGGCCTTCTGGTCGGCTACTTCGTGTCCAAGGGCAGTGGCTTTTGGACCTATTCCGGCGGCCTTGCAGGCATCATTACGGCGTCCGCGGGCAACGATCTCTACCATCCGATCCAGGCGTTGATCATCGGCGGCGTCGGCGTCGCGTTTGCGTATTACATGCATCACTGGGTCGAGCGGCGGTTCAAGATCGACGACGCGGTTGGTGCGGTAGCGGTTCACGGCTATGCCGGATTCCTCGGTGTTGTCATCGCTGGTTTCGTACTCTGGGGTTATCCGTCTTCGCCCAACCCGGCCTACGCTTCGATCACACCTTGGGGCCAGCTAGCCGGCGCCATAATCATGTTCTGGGTGCTCGGCTTCATCCCGGCCTATATCCTGGGCCGGATATTGAAGGCGGCCGGGGTCCTAAGAATCCCGCGCGAAATCGAAATACTGGGTCTCGATTTCGGGTTGAACAACGAGAGCAAAGAATTCGCCAACGAGATTCTCGCCGCCGAGCAGGAAGCGCTCAGCGCCGCGGGTCTCACCAAGAATTAGCGCGGAAAGGAGAAAGACATGTCTACCGGAATGGTGGAAAGCTGGGCGGGAAAGATCGCCGATATCGGTCCGATCTATCCCTTCGTTGGGTCCGAGTTCATTCTGTGGATCATCGGCTTGGTCTTATGGATTGGCTGGCACATCTGGCATGCGCGCCACGAGACGAAGGAGTACGCCGACGAAGTCAGGCGGTATGGCAATCCTGAGAACTACAAGAAGGCGACCGGCAAAGACGATTAAATCACACGGGGCCCTATTAACCGTGGAACCCGCGAGCTCAGGCCGCAAGTTAACGCCACTCGGCTAGGGCCGTACGGCGGTTGAATTTGGTGATTTCGCGGCTGGTAAAGGTGACGTTGCGGGCTAAAGT
>JAPULJ010000386.1 GCA_027295145.1 Alphaproteobacteria bacterium
CGATTATGAACCAGGCGACGAAAACGCCTGTGAAGAAACCCCGACGCGGCCGCAACGCCTTCGTCACCGGCGGCACTGGCTTCCTTGGGATTAACCTGATCGACGAGCTCGTGGCCCAGGGCTGGCGGGTCACCGCGCTGCATCGACCGACCTCCGAGCTCGAACAACTCAGCCGCCGCAATGTGACGCTGGTGCCCGGCGACATCGCCGTGGCGTCTACCTTGGCGTCGGCGATCCCCCGGAAACCCGATGCCGTCTTCCACGTCGCCGCCAGTCTCAACCAGTGGTCCCACCACAACGAGTTGCAGCACATCATAAATGTCGAGGGCACCCGAAACGTCGTTCGGGCGGCGCTGGAAGCAGGGGCGAAGCGGTTCATCCACACCTCATCGATCTCCGTCTTTGGGCTGCAACCCGGCAGGATCACCGAGAGTGCCGAGCAGCTCGGGCGAATTTCGTGGATCAACTACCAGCGCACCAAATATCTCGCCGAAGAAGAGGTGCGGGCGGGCCTCGCACGCGGCCTCGACGCGGTGATCCTCAACCCCTGTAACATTATCGGCGCGCACGATACGACCGGCTGGGCCCGCATCATCCGGCTCATTGACGAAGGCAAGCTGCCCGGGGCGCCGCCGGGTGCTGCCTCATTCTGCGATGTCGGCGAAGTCGCCAAGGCCCATATCGCCGCGGTCGACAGAGGCCGGACGGGGGAGAATTATCTGCTCGGCGGCGTCGATACGACCTACCTCGAAATGATTTGCGTGATCGGCCGGTTGCTCGGCAGAGACGTTCCCTCACGCCCGAAGCCAGCCTGGCTGCTACACTTACTGGCTCGCATCGGCGGCTTCGCCTCTGTATTTACTGGCAAGCAACCCCGGATCACCCGCGAAATGGCCGGCTTGGTCACCCGCAACCTCTATGCCGATTGTGCCAAGGCCGAGGCCGAACTCGGCTATGCGTCAGTGCCGCTCGAACGGATGCTCACCAGGAGTGTCGACTGGCTGAAAAGCGAAGGCCTGATCGAAGCTGGGTAGAGCATGCGGATAAGCCAGCGAAGCACGCTGGGCAAGCCGGCCCGCGCGCGGTATATGGGCGCCCGGACCCCACGCTGCTGAACCTCGGAGCCCATGGCCGACACCGCACCCGACCCTCAAGCAATTGTCGCCGACCTCATCGCCCGCGCCGCCAAGGCCGGCGCCGATGCCGCCGACGCGCTGTACTTCAGCAGCGCTGCCCTCAGCCACGCCCAGCGGCTGGGCGAAATCGAGAAGCTCGAGCGCGCCGAATCGACCGATCTTGGCTTGCGGGTCTTCGTCGGCCAGCGCCAGGCCATCGTCTCGACCACCGACCGTTCGCCGGCCGCCATCGCCGAGCTTGCAGAACGCGCCATTGCCATGGCACGGGCGGTGCCCGAGGATCCCCATGCCGGCCTCGCACCGTCCGAACTGATCGCCAAGGGTTTGCCGGATCTCGACCTCGTCGACGAGGTCGAACCCAGCCCCGAGGCGCTGATCGAGCTCGCGCGTGAGGCCGAGGACGCCGCCCGCGCCGTGAAGGGAATCACCAATTCCGAGGGCGCCGAGGCGAGCTGGAGTCGGGTCGATATCGCGCTGGCGGCTTCTAATGGTTTTGCCGGCGCCTACGCCTTCTCCCGCCACGGCATCGGCGTATCTGTGCTGGCCGGCGAGGGCACGAAGATGGAGCGCGACTATGATTGGGGAAGCGCGGTCCATGCCAGCGATTTGCGTTCGGCGGGCGAAATCGGCAAGGAGGCCGGCGAACGCGCGGTCAAGCGCCTCAATCCGCGCAAGGTCGAGTCAGCGAAACTGCCGATCATCTTCGAACGGCGGGTCTCCGGCGGCATCCTCGGCCACCTTACCTCGGCGATTTCGGGCGCTGCGGTGGCACGCGGCACGAGTTTCTTGAAAGACCGCCTGGGTACGGCAATCTTCTCCAAGAACATCACCGTGATCGACGATCCGCACCGCGTGCGCGGCCTGCGTTCCAAACCCTTCGACGGCGAAGGTGTGGGCGGCGAGAAACGCGCGATCATCGATAAGGGCGTGCTGACCACTTGGCTGCTTGATATGCGCTCGGCCAATCAACTTGGAATGACGACGACCGGGCACGCCTCGCGCGGCACCAGCGGACCGCCCTCCCCGTCGGCGACGAACCTCATCATGCAGCCAGGAGAAATCAGCGCCGAGGCGTTGATCGGCGACATCAAACAAGGTCTCTATGTAAACGAGTTGATCGGTTTCGGGGTCAACCAGGTGACCGGTGACTACAGCCGCGGGGCCGGCGGGTTCTGGATCGAGAACGGCGCGCTGGCCTACCCGGTCAGCGAGGTCACGATCGCCGGAAACCTGGTGGAGATGTTTGCCGCGATTACTCCCGCAAACGACCTCGAAATCCGCTACGGCGTCGACGCCCCGACCTTGCGCATCGACGGCATGACCGTGGCGGGGAGTTAACGGCTAAAAAGAAGACACATAACAAGTCTCATATGAATTAGGTCTTGTGCCCATTATTTGCTGTTCCCCTATTCTCACGGCACTAGCATGGTTAGCGATGCCGGCAGTAGCGCGAAAGCGATCGGCGTTTGGCCGATAACATCGCCGTCAGCCTGCACCGGCTCGTTCTCGGCTCCGAAGATCACGCCAGATTTTGCCCTGACGATACGCACGTCCGGCAACCGGCCTATCAAGCCGAGGGCAATAGCGAGCGTATAGCGCAATAAGTTCCATCGCCCGGCACGCTCGAACAGGCAGACATGAAGCGCGGCCTGCTCGAGCCGCGCTTCGGGCGCCAGAACGAAACGTCCGGCGTAGTAGTGGCCGTTGGCGATGACGGCCGAGGCGGCGGTCATCTCGGTTCCGTCGAGGGTCAGTCTCAGCCGCGCCGGCTTATAGTGGATCCACTCCGATAGTGCGGCGATAACGTAGGCGAGCTTGCCGGTTAGCCGTTTTAAGCCCGGCGTGACCCGCACGACCGTTCGGGCATCGAAACCGACACCTGCCATCATCACGAAGCGATGGTTGCTGATTTCACCGATGCGGATGCGCTTGTGGTTTCCTGCGGCGATGATCCGGGCGATCCGCTCGGGCCGAGTCGGGACGCCGATCTCAGCCGCCAGAACGTTGGTTGTGCCGAGCGGTATGATCCCTAAGACTTCCTTCGATCCGGCGAGCGCGCCGGCGACCTCGTTGATCGTCCCATCGCCGCCGGCGACAACGATCGCGGCGAAACCACCTCCGACCGCCTCGCGGGCGAAGATCTGGGCGTCCCCGGAGGCTGCCGTCTCGCGCACGGCGACGTGGCAGCCTGTTCGGGCAATGGCCCGTAGGGTCCGTTGGAAGCGCCGCCGGCGCCGCCGCCCGGCGACCGGATTATAGATCACCAGGATCGTGTCGCTTTTAGCCCGCTTGACGCCCGATGGCGCGCGCGGTCGGCGAGGACGTACCCGTGCCGGTGCGCCGGCACGGCGGCTGATGATCTTGGGCTGTGGTGCGTTCATAAAGATTGCGAGCTCGAAAGGGTTGCCAGTGTCTACAGCAATACGTTCGCTCACAGTTTTGCATCACCAATGGATAACAAATTATTCACGGAACCGAACTGGCGACACACCCATGAAATTGGGATCAGGGCGTTCTTAGTCAACTCGAAGGGCCTGATAGTGACCAGTTACCTATCGAAATCTCTATGATTTCCAGCGTTTGCCCCCTCCTGACCCCGTGCTATGGTCCAGTCCGCACGACTTGTGGGCTTCGGCGCAAGGCGCGTGAATTTGCCACTGCCATCGGAATAATCTGTCTTGGCCGCATTGCATTTCCGTTGCGAAATCCGCGCTTGTCACTCCGGCGTATCGCGCAGATGAAATTGCTCAAACGCCTCGGGCGCAACGGATTAATCGTCGGACTGGCTACGCGGCTGATCGCTTTGTACATCCGTATCCTCGGCCTGACGGCACGCTGGCAGGTGATTGGCATTGATGCTCCGCTGTTGATGATCGAGCGAGGTGAGCCGATAATCGGCGCTTTTTGGCACGGACGCATGGTGATGATGCCAGCCCTATGGAGGCGCTACGGCGGCTACAAGTTCGACATTCGTATGCTGATTTCGCGCCACAGAGACGGACGTCTGATCGCCCGCACTATCGCCCATCTCGGCTTCGCCGCCATCACCGGTTCCTCGAGTCGCGGCGGTGCCCGGGCCCTGCGCGAGATCATCGGGGCGGTCGAGAACGGCGCCAGTATCGGCATCACCCCGGACGGGCCGAGGGGCCCCAGGATGCGCGCCAGCGCCGGGGTCGCAAGCGCTGGCCGGCTGACCGGCGCGCCGGTCTTCGCAAGCTCGTTCTCGGCCTCGCGCCGCCGGGTCTTTAAGAGCTGGGACCGCTTCGTGCTACCGATGCCTTTCGCGCGGATCGTGGTCGTCGTCAAGGGCCCGATCCTGGTCCCAAAAGAGGGCGGCCCCGAGGCGCTTGAGAAGGCACGGCTGGCGATCGAAGATGCCCTCAATGAAGCGACGCGCGAGGCGGATCGTCTTTGTGGCTGGACGCCGATCGAGCCGGCACCAGCGGATGCGCCCCCGCGCGGCTACCGCCATGCCGCGGAGCCCCCGGCGGGATCCCCAACGTGATCTATCGGCTCTACATCGCGGTGACGAACCTTGCCGGGCCTGTCTTTCGGCTGGTGCTGGCGATCCGCCGGGCCCGCGGCAAGGAGGATCGCCAGCGCATCGGTGAACGATTTGGCCGGCCAGGACACGATAGGCCCGAGGGTGCCCTAATTTGGGTCCATGGGGCCAGCGTCGGCGAATCGCTGTCCATCCTTCCGCTGATCGAGAGGCTGATCGCCGACCGGCCGGATTTGAACGTCGTCGTGACCACGGGTACGGTGACCTCGGCGATACTGATGAGTAGACGTTTACCGAACGGTGCGTTTCACCAGTTTGTTCCCATCGACCGGCGCGCCGAGGTGCGGCGATTCTTGGGTCACTGGCGGCCGGACTTGGCATTGTGGCTCGAATCCGAACTATGGCCAATCCTGCTCACCGAAATCTCTGCGCGAGGAACGCCGATCGTGCTGCTCAACGCCCGCATGTCCCGACGCTCTTTCGCGCGCTGGCGGCGGTGGCCTGGCTTCGCGCGCTTCGTTCTCACCCGGTTCGCCCTGTGCCTGGCCCAGAGCGAGGCCGATGCCGAGCGCTTGGCTGGCCTCGGCGCGCCGTCGCCGGCTTGCCCGGGCAACCTCAAATTCGCCAGCCCGCCCTTGCCCGCCGACGAACAAACGCTGTCGCGCTTGCGCGCGGAAGTTAGCAACCGGCCGGTGTGGCTTGCCGGCAGCACACATCCGGGCGAGGAGGAGATCATCGCCGACGCCCATAAGCGGCTCGGCGAGCGGTTTGACGACCTGCTGACCATCATCGTTCCGCGCCATCCCGGTCGGGGGCCGGAAATCGCCCGGGAACTGGCGATGGGCGGCCTAGAGACGGCATTGCGCTCCAGCGGCGATGCGATTGCGCTCGGCACCGCGATTTACGTCGCCGATACGATGGGCGAGCTCGGTCTTTTCTATCGGCTGGCCGAAGTGGTTTTTATCGGCGGCTCGCTGGTTCCCCATGGCGGGCAGAACCCGATCGAGC
>JAPULJ010000387.1 GCA_027295145.1 Alphaproteobacteria bacterium
TGGGGTGGAGCGAGATCGTTTTCCGAATATTCACCGGCGCGGCAAGCTAAACGCGTGAGATGTTCTTCCCCGCTACGCCTCAGACACCTGTTTCAGAACATGCTTTTCCCACTTCTTCAGAGCAAGCTGGCTGTCTTTCAAATAGTCGTACTGGTTGTAGATCGCTGCGACGCCGCTGATTGTGCCGTCCTTGTGGTTTAGAATGGCGTCAGCAACATGTGGAGCGATGTCAAGTCGTGCCATTCCAGTGGTCGCCGTTCGCCGAAGATCATGAAAGGTCCAATCGGGGAGGGGAGTGGCGTTCTCATCACTCGCCTGTCGCGCGGTGAGAATTTTATCATCGATTGCCCGCTTTGCTTTTGAAAACCCCGAAACTGACGTTTTACTGGTTTTGCTAAAGACAAAAGGACAATCATTCAGCTTCGTAATGCCACGTACTATCTTGAGTGCGCTGTCAGTTAACGGGACCTCGTGGCGGCGTTTATTTTTGGCTCTTTCTGCCGGGATCGTCCATGTCTTTCTCTCCAAGTCCACTTCTTCCCAGCGCATATCTGAGCGATGTTCGAGCCGTGTTGCACGTTCAACAGGCGGTCAACCTGTGGCGGGTGCTTATCGAGCTTGCGGGCAAGCGCAGCCTTGGTGATCTTCTGCGACCGCATTCGCCGGTATAGCTCAACCTTGATTTCGGTAAGCGATGGAAGGTTAACGGCCTTTTGCCCGCGCTTGGGCTTTGAGGGCCGGGGAATTGGTTCGCGGTGGGCGATGCGCGCGGCGGCGTCTTCCGCGTGGTCCGCCGCCCCGATCGCCAACAGAATTGATTCAATCTGGTTGGACACTGCTCTAGATATCCCGCCGCTGTTTCGCCGGCAGCGGTTGCGGCAATTGCTTGCCTTGCAACTTGTCGCGGATAATCTCTTCGACCTCGGGCTCGGGTTCCTGCGACAGCGCGCGCTTCCATTGGAACCGCGCCTCTTCGCGGCGGTCGGCGAGCCAATAGGCGTCACCAAGATGATCGTTGATTATCGGGTCTCCCGGTTCCAGCGCGACGGCGCGTTCGAGATGGGTCACCGCGCCGGGATAGTCGCCCAGCCGATACAGCGCCCAGCCGAGCGAGTCGGCGATGAAGCCGTCCTGCGGCCGCTGGGTCACCGCTTTCTCGATCATCGCCTTGGCGCGTTCGAGGTTCTGCCCTTGTTCGATCCAGCTATAGCCAAGGTAGTTGAGAACCAAGGGTTGGTCGGGTTCCAGCTCGAGGGCTTTCAGTAAATCGCGTTCCGCACGCTCCCATTTCTTGGCGCGTTCCAGCGCAATCCCTCTGGTGTAGTACAAGCGCCAATCTGCGTCGTCGGCCGACCGCTCATGAGCCGTGTCATACGCCGATACCGCCTCGCGGTAGCGTTCTTCGATGCGCAAAAAATCGCCGAGGGCGCGCGCCGCGTCCGACCGGTCGGCCCGTTCGCGTATCATTATCCGCAACAGCCGCAATGCCTTATCGATGTCGCCTTGCGTTCGGTGACCGTCCGCCAAGTTGAGCCGCGCGTACCAGCCATAGGGCGTGGACGGATCGATGGCCCGATACGCCTCCATCGCCATGCCGATCTGCTCTTCGCGCTCGAAAACCTGGCCCAACAAAAATAGCGTCGCCGGGGACTCGGGCCGCAAATGCAGCGCCGATTGGATCATGATCAACGCCTGCGCCCGCAATCGTTCGGTGTGTAGCAGGTTGGCGACGGCGTGCAACGCCTCGGCCGCGCCGTCGGCAAACGTCCTCACCACCGGGTCGGGCACCTGGCCTTTGGCCAGCGCTTCGCGGGTCGGTTCGATCAGCAATGTCCGCGGGTTCGCCAATGTAAACGCTTCGACCAGGCGAATCGCCCTTTCGTGTTGGTTGGTGCGCGCCAGCAATCCCGCATACGCCTCGACCAGTTGCAGGGCGACCGAATCTCCGGACGCCGCAACGCCGCGTTTATACGCCGCGTCGGCCGCCTCCGGCCGGCCCGTCAAATTGGCGATCATCCCCGCATGCAAGCCGGTGATCGGGCCGAGACCTTTTTTGGTCGCCGTAAGGTCATCCAGCAGCGTCAACGCGGCCTCGGTGCGGCCGTCGCCGGCCAACGCCCAGGCGCGCATCAGCGGCACGATGATGGCCTGAATACCGGTGAGCTCGATTTGATTCAGCCGGTCGAGGGCTTCGGGATAATCCTCGCGTTCGAACGCCCGCACCGCGAGCGTCATATTGGCCAAGGGGTCGTGCTCGTTTTCAGCCACAACCCGTTCGGCCAACACGGCGGCTTCTGCGATACGCCCTGCGCTCGCCATCGACAGATGGCCGCGCTGGGCGATGTCTTTCAGATCAGGGTTCTCGGCCAGCACCTGTGCGGTAAAGGTTGCCGCCGCGGCGAAATCGCGAACCGATTCTGCATGGCGCAACGCAAGGAATTTTCCGAAAACCGTTTCGCCGACCTGCAGCGGCGTGCCGGTCAGGTCGGCTTCCACCGCGACCGGCTCTTTCGTGCCCGAGGGCGCCGCACCAGCCCCCGGTAAGGCAATTGCCAAACCGACGACGCCTGCAAATACCGCGAATAAAGTCCGCATGTTCGATCCTAATATGGAACAATTCTGCCGCTATGCTACCGGCAATATATACCAGTCTCACTGGAGGAAATGGTTACGGCGCAACATCTAAATTACCCAATACGCGCACTGATAAAAGAACGGCCATGGTGCTGAGCGTGATTTTCAGGGAGACGTAAGAGGCTTAAGGCTTTGAAATATAACCGGAATTGGAATTTTTGCGCACATTTACGGGGTTGGTCAATTGGCTGAGAACAGCGCGATAAGAGCCAGCAGATAAGCTCTAAAGTAGACG
>JAPULJ010000388.1 GCA_027295145.1 Alphaproteobacteria bacterium
CCGGCGCTGGGCCGCGCGCGAATCTGAGCCAGTGGGCCGGCGTTCAGATCAGCCGGTAATGCGAGCGATCGAGCAGCACCGAGGCCGATAGCGTTTTGACGTCGAGCCGGCCGGCCTCGTCCACCAGATTCACGTGCTCCAGGCCCAGGGCGTCGAAGTAGATCGAGGTCGCCCGCCATATCACAGCGGTATAGCCGGCGCGGTGGAAGCGCTGGCCGACCTTGATGCGGTAGCGCTGGCCGCGCGGCCCGTCGGCGTAGACCCCGCTGCGCTCCACGGCCTCGACCGGCACCGCCTGCCCATTCACGGTCAGATAGCCGGTCATGGGCCACCCCCCTCCCGGAGCCGTCGCGACGCCGGGCTTCCGGCGGCGCGGACGAGTTCGACCGCGCCCGTGACGGCCGGGGCCGTACGGGGGGTCTGATTGAAATGTTCCTGCATGGTTCTTCCTAGCGCGTGCCCCGCAACTTTCCTCTGCGGGGCTCTATGGCGCATCCTACACCGACGCCCGGCTCAGGAGAAGTGACTCACCGCAAAAGCGGCGCAAAAAAAATAATCTTGCGGCTAACCGCCGCGCTGTCGGACGAAGCGCAGCGCCTCGCGGGTTGCGATCCCGGCGAAGCAGCGCGCGTAGTGCGTGCCGGTCACGCCTCCGCCTCCCCGATCGAGGCCTCTTGCGTCAATTTCGCAAATGCCACGCCGATGTCGACCGCGCCGGTCCGCGCGAGCACCTCGGACAGGCTACCCTGGGCCCGCACCCGGCCCTCGTGCAACACGACCACGCTGTCGTCGTCCGCGACCTCGTCGATCAGGTGGGTGGCCCAGAGCACCGCGACCCCGTCCTCGCGCTCCAGGCTGTGGACGTGGGCGACAATGGCCTGGCGGGTCGGCACGTCCAGGCCCACGGTCGGCTCGTCGAGCAGCAGCAGCCCCGGCCGGTGCAGCAGCGCGCGGGCGATCTCGACCCGGCGGCGGTGGCCGAGATCTGGGCGGACTCGCCGGCCTTCATGCGCTTCCGCGGCACCGACTGGATGCCCGAGCCCTGCGCCTCCTGCGAGCGGCGCGAGATCGACTGGGGCGGCTGCCGCTGCCAAGCGCTGGCGATCTTGGGCGATGCGGCCCTGACCGATCCGGCTTGCGGCCTGTCGCCGCACCACGCCGAGTTGGTCGCCCTCGCCGAGGCCGAGTCCGACCGCGCCTCCCCGGCCTTCGAATACCGCCAGATGACCCGCCCGGCGCCGGTCGAGGCGTGAGCCAAGACCCCAGCATGGCCCGGCGGACCGTGTCCCGATTCGAAAATCAGACGAAGCAGAACCCGGAACGTCCGCATGTCAGCGGCTGATGCTCGCTTTATACCAAGAAGCGTTGGTACGACTCCTCCGTTCACGGTGTGTCGCTCAGACACCGCACATCCCTCTGTTCCACTTGTTCCCACGGCAAGGGCAGTGCTCCTTGAGCACCAACACTGTTTAAATAACTGAATCTGCTCTTCCATCGTGTGATGCCGCCGATTTCGATTATGCGATGGCTCTTGTGTTCCCCGATGGCATCATGGGTCACGCTAAAAACAACGCAGATTCGGTCTCTACCAAGTGTCTCGAGATGATCGGCCAATTCAGACGAGTATATACCTTCATGGTAGTTGGGATAGGAGACGTAGGTCAGGATGATGTGTTTGGCGTTGGGCCATTGGTCCCCGGGCTCCCCATAGTGCCAGGTCATCTCATAGGCGATCTCACGTCGAACAATTGATTTATCCTCAATGGCCCACAAGCGCGGGAAAAGATCGTCATAGGGCAGTCCGGCCGCGTGTCTTTCGTGTATTCGTATGATAAGCCACAATTCTTCGGCCTCGAAGGTGCGCATATCCTCGGGGCCGAACGCTTCTCGCGACTCGGTCCATGCTTGGTGGGCGATGTCGATAGCCCGCTCCAATTTCCGTTCCTCGAAGAGCGCCCACGCCTCAGCGAAGCGTGCCGACCGAACTCTCTCCTCAGCCACTGCGGAACCGACCAGCAAGGCGATGTTTCCCAAGGACAGAATGAAAAGGAGCAGGTGGCACATCTTGCGCATCGCAGTGTCATTCCAGCGCATCAGCTTCAGAGACGATCCTAACCAATGACAGGGCACATCAAAAAAATTGTCCGGATATCGGAGTCGCGTCAATTCGGAGGGTTCTCCGACGGTCTATATTTAGACGAACCGGGACCAAGGGGATTAGCGTTTGGGCGACGACCACAGAACAATTTTTTGTACCAAACCTTTCACTCCCCAATAGGCAATCCAAGAACAAACCACACAAAAGCTACAGATATAACTTGCAAAATTATAAGGGGAATGGGCCACATTAGAATGAACCATACATGAAGGTACCATTTTCTATCACCTGAAATTTTAAATGCCTTTTGAAAGTAATGTCCAGAAATGATGACTAATACAAGTCCGAGGGGGTAAAATAACAATAAAGTCCTAGAATTTATGTCTATCCAACTTTGCAAGGACAGAATTAACGGATATGGCCAAAGAAACATAGAAAATCTAAATATCTCACCATATTCACCAAGGTTATCACCTATTGCCATCCCTACGAATGGAAGTAAGGAATACAATACATATCCCACGCTCATCCAACAAATTACAGGATATTTTGAAAATAAATTTTTCATTATTTAATTTTGCTACAAATAGATTCTACCGTCCCACACTCCGCATGAGAAAATGTGTTTGTGATCGAGATTCCGCGGATGACTCCCGCTGGTTCCCGACCAAGGTAGCAAAAAGGGGGTCTCGGGGCGAATCCGGCCTCAATGGTCGCACCAGAACCATGACCGCTTTCGGACCGATTCTGTTGCAAAACTCTTTGGCAGACGTTGAAACGCAATAACAGAATCGAAACTGCGGATGCAGCGACTCATTCTTGCCGAGAAGGGTGTGGCGATGAATCAATGTTGCGCGGTTTTTCCGTGGACGGCGTTTTGCAACAGAATCCACCCGACAACGGACCTCGGCCCAAGGCAATCGGTACCGCCGGGTTTGACCCCCAATCGGATATTCCGGATTCGATTTGCAAATCGGCATGAACCGGATTCCAGAGGTTTGTATAGTGCGCCCCGACACGCTGGTGCCGAGATCGATCCGGATCAATGTCGACCGTACTGCTGGACTATGCCTTTACGTCAACACGTGTGTAGGGCTCGCTGTGAGATGTTTGGGGCACCCCCTGGTATGCGGAGAATCCTATGTCCGGCTCGTTCCGTGTATCCGCCGGGGGCGCGGCCCTGTTGGGGACTTCCGAGGGTTCTAGGGGCTGCAGGCTTGCGCTCAACAGAAGATCGCGCATCGCTGCCGATATTTGGCCGGTCATGGCTGGTTTCGCGTGTGACAGGAACTGCTCGCTGACCAGATTGGCCAAACGGTCAGCTGTGCTGATCGTTGTCGGCCTCTCAGACAGGTCGGTCCTCAGGTCCGTCAAGATGTTCGTGTCCGACGTGAGGTTTCGCTGTGCGGCCTGGAATCGCACCGCGTTCCCGTTGACTAAGGCCTGGATATTCTTGACCGCGTTGATTGCGTTGGTGACGTTGCTCAGCGCGAGGCTGGCACTCGAGGCGCTAGAAATGTCGTCCGAAGCCAGGCCCGATTCCAAATCCGCGATTGTGGCGGCTGGCAAGGTGACCGTCATCTTGTCCGCGCTAGCACTGCCGGTCCCGACCTGGAAGGTGAGCTGCGTTACATTTTTTGATGTCACAGTCGTCGTGGTCGTGGACGTCGTAACCGACACCACGAACTCGTTCTGACCCAGGTTGCCAGACGGCGCGGTGTTGTTCTTATTCGGTTTGAAGTTCGAGTTCACCTGAATTGTCAGACTGAATTCGGATATAGCTACGTCGGTCGTTTGTCCTTCCGGTGGTGCGGTGGCGGGGGCCGCCGCCGTGGCGACCTGACTGGTGGCTGTGTTGGTTACGGTGAATAGGCCGGTTTTTTTATCATACTCGATGCGGATCCGGTCCCCGTCCGATACCCCGCCCGGACTCGATGCGATGACGAAGTCCTGGAACCCATCG
>JAPULJ010000389.1 GCA_027295145.1 Alphaproteobacteria bacterium
ATCGAACCGCGGTATCGCAGCGAATCGACATCTTCAGGTAACGGAATTTCGCTCGATACATGCACGCGTCCGCGTTGGTTCAAATGGGCGGCCACCGAGCGGAGAGTCTTGGCGCTCCAGCCTGATTTTCCGATGTCGTGGTTGGCTTGCCATCCAACGACGCGCAGGAAGAAATTGTCCACGGCTGGATCCAAGCCATTTCGAATGGCCACTGTGCGATCTGCCGTAAAGGCCGTGGGATGAAGATATGACAATTCCTTGGTGCCGGGGATTCGTGTGGTTCGTCCCGCCGGCGTCGGACCTCGATAGGCGTCTGGAACATAAAGGCGATCGATGAATGGCCAAGTAATTCGCGTCTGCAGCGTCGCATTTTCCGAATCGTAGAAACTGATCGACGGTATGCCCAAAAGGCGCCCGGCGTGGGAAATCGCGACCCCGCCAAAACCGATCATGACTTCGGGCCGGAATCGCCGCGCCGCGCGGATCGTCGCAAGGTCCCGACGAAGCAGTTCGCTGGCCAAACCGATCGTTCCGCGGCCCGCCGTCGACACCGGCACATGGCCGAATCCAAACTCATCCAAAAGCGCGCAGGTAACGTCTTTCCGGCGAGACAGAATCAAGATCTCGGACTTTCGATTTTGCAATATATCCAGCGGGCGCTTGAAAAACAGGACATCCGCAGGATGCACGATATCGAAGAGAACTCTCATTTCCTGCGCCATGGATACCGATATTCGGTGCCCCTTTTAGATCGAAATCCTGCGTGTGGATCCTGTCCCTTGGGAAGACTTTTTCGCGGCGGCTTCTGGTTGGTCTCTGTCGGTTTCTGGGGTATTGGCCTGTTGACTTTTAAGTTCGATCTCCAGCCGCCGTACTTTCTGCAGTGTCGACTCCACCAAACGCCGGTTGAAATTGACCAGATCGGCGAGGATCGCGAATAGGAAGGCGACGAAGCCCATCAGCACCAGAACTCCGCCCAGGATCAGGGACTGAACGTGCCCGCCGCCATTTCCAGAGAAATAGAAGTAGAGGAACCGCAGAATCGGGATTGCGCCAGCCAAGCCCAGGACGATGCCGATGTAGCCGAACAACCGCAACGGATGGTACATGGCATAGATCCGCACCATAGTCGCAAGCGAGTTCATCACAAAGTGCGGGATGCTCTTGAACAGCCGGGATTTCCGGGTCGCCGCGTTGGTCTCGATTGGCACCGTGGCGACGGCTATCTGATGGCTACCGGCCTGGATCAGCGTCTCAATGGTGTAGCTGAACGGCGAGACGACATTGAGCAGCATGGCCGCATCTCGGGAGAAGGCGCGGAATCCGCTCACCGGATCCGTCACCTCGGTCCGCGACAGGCGTTGGATCACCTTGGTCCCCAGGGCATGCAGCCGCCGCTTGACCGGGGAGTAGTGCGGGCTTTGCTGAACCTGCCGGTCGCCAACGACCAGTTCCGCCGCACCATCGAGAATCGGACGAATCAGTGCCGGAATGCCGGATCCCGCATATTGATTGTCGCCGTCGGTATTGACGATGATGTCGGCGCCATACCTCAGACAGCCGTCGATCCCGGTCCGGAAGGCCGCGGCCAGGCCCTTGTTCGCCCTGTGCCGGATGACGTGATCGGCACCGGCCTGCCACGCGACCTCGACCGTGGCGTCGCTCGATCCGTCGTCGATCACCAAAACCTCAACGCTATCGACGCCAGGGATCGCGCGCGGAATTTCGGCGATCGCTCCTGCAAGCGTTCGCTCTTCGTTGAAACATGGAATCTGGACGATCAGTTTCATTGCTTCAAGGGGACCCGGGACAAACCTCAGCCCGACGTTATTGTGCACTTGTTAACATGCGGTAACCTTCTTGTCCCGTTCGACGGCAAAAAGTACGAGGATCAATCTCGATTCGGCAGCGCCGCGGGTTCCGGATGAAGCCGCCCTTAGTCGCTCTTGCGCCGGTAGAGTCGCTGTAATCCCCTTTGGGGCGAGCGGTAGATCAGATCGTAGTTCTCGGCCAGCTGCGAGAAGAATACGCTTTCGGGCCATTCCTGCGGCGGCGGTATGTTTTTCTCCTCGCCCCAAAGAAGTACGTAATCCACCTGCACACCGGCTTTCTCGCGGTAGTTCTCCAGCTCGAGGTGTCTGTAGGCGCCGAGTTCGGGCAGCATCCTCGCAATATGTGCAAATGGATCGACCTCCGGCCTAAAAACGATGGGGAAATAGTTGACCCGCGCTTGCAGGTTCAAGAGGATTCCCGCCGGTTTTTCCCAAATCAGGTAATGTTGGGCCTGGTAGAAAACATCGATGCCCGCGAGACCAGTCATCGATTTTCCGTTGAACTCGTTGCTCATGGGAACCGGAAGGACGATCGAACCGGGTTCGATATGTTCGAATGCGGAAACATACTCATCCAGGAAATCGTTAACCTGGGCCACGGACATGGGCCGTAATACCGCGGCGAACAGGGTGGAAAATACCGCTGCTGCCAGGATAAACGCGTACAAGACCCCGCGCGCCCGCCCGCTCAACGTCAATGCAGCACTGCCGAGCCATAGAAAGATCCCAAAATACAGGTAGGGCATCAATCGGAAAGGTATCCAACGAACCACGGTCTTGTAGGGCAGGAACAGGTATAGAAGAAGCAATCCGATGACGGCCACGAAAAGGGGATCGCGAAGGAATGCGCGCCTCGGGAGGTGACCCGTCATGTGGCGAAAGGCGATGATCCAGCCAGCGACGAACGGAAATGCGATGAACATTTCGATCTTGTCGAATGCGATGGAAATCGGACCTTTCAACAACCAAGCCAGACGCATGTAGAAGGGAACACCAGGATCGCCGACGCCGCCGCCGGGCATAGCCGCCGTCACTGGCCGCATGAAATATATCAGCGTACCTACCGCCGGCAGGATGTAGGCAAGGCCAGGAATGACACAGCGGGAACCGAAGCGCCGCCAGAGCGTGCTGCGCGAGACCGTGCCATCGCGCCTTGCATCCAGATAGTCGAGCAGTGTTTCCGCGGTTCCGGCCAGGCCGATAAATATACCCGTCATCGCGACCGCGGACAGATGGACGAAGAAGCAGAACAGGGCCAGAAAAAAATATCCGGCAAACACGCGCCAACTGGCCTCATTCCGATGCCGAAGCCAGTATCCAATGGTGAGCAGAAACGCGACCAGGGCGAATGAAGAATTGTAGAAGCCAAGAAAAAGCACTGTCGTGTAGGCCATCGGAAACCCAAGCACCGAGAACACCGTGGCGTTCCGGCCCAGGGCGCAAAGGGCGTAGCGCAGTGCCAGCGGAAACGACAGCACATAAAGCGATAGAAACAGTTTCTCCGACACCAGCGGGCTGAAAAACTGCAGCGACCCGTAAAAGAATATGTAGACGAAATAGTTCGGTGCGACTCCGTGAGACGGCTGGAAGAGGAGCCGAAGGACCTCATAGCCAGGCTCGTCCAGGCGCATGTAGGTCAGCATGTTGCCGACATGCACCGGGCCGTCCAAGGTGGGAAAATAGTGGACGCTCCAGATAGGCACGAGCTGGAGAACGCCCAGCGCGACGAACAGGGCCCATTCGTACCTGAAATAATTTTCCGGAAGCCGGGTCAGAAACCCCTGACCGCTTGGATTCGGATCGCGCAGGCGCGAGTCAGGTTCACTTGTACTCAATGATGCTCCATGGCTCTTGTTTGGCGCCTGACACCTCAGCTGCTGTTACAGGCGGAACCTGAGAATCACAACCAAGCCACCTCTTGCCCAGCTGCCCGACAGTGAATCTTCGAACACACGCCTCCTTAAACGATAAATTTGGCGATGGAGCAAGAACGAGCCGCGGCCGGATCTCAGATTGCGGAAACCGCGTCATCAAGGGCCGCGATCAGGAAGTCGGCATTTTCGGGCGTGAAGACCATAGGCGGGCGGATTTTGAGCACGTTGCCGAGATAGCCCTCGCGGCCGACCAGCACGCCCTTCTCCTTCATGGCGTTGATGACCCGCTTGGTTTCTTGCTTGGCGGGCTCCTGTGTGCCCCGGTCGCGGACCAACTCGACGCCGGCGATCATGCCGGCGCCGCGAACGTCGCCGATCATCGGGTGGCGCTGGGCCAGGGCGCGCAGGCCTTGGCGCAGATACTCGCCGGTTCCCACGGCGTTGGCCAGAAGCTGCTCGTCTTCGATGACGTCGAGTACGGCACTGCCCGCGGCGCAGGCCACCGGATTGCCGCCGAAAGTACTGAAGTAACCGGTCTTCTCGGTGAACGACGCGAGAATTTCGGGCGTCGTGACAATCGCGCCCAAGGCGAGGCCGTTGCCGATGGGCTTGCCCAGGGCGACGATCTCCGCCTCGGCTCCATGGGCCTGGCAGCCCCACATGTGGCTGCCTATGCGGCCGAAGCCGGACTGCACCTCGTCGGCGATGAAGACACCGCCGGCGGCGCGCACCTTATCGACGACTAACTTGAGATAGCCCGCGGGCACGTCGATGATGCCGTGGTTGACGAAGGACGCATCGATCATGACCGCTCCCACCCCGTAGCCGGCGGCGTCGAGTTCGGCGATGGCCCGGTCGGCGTCGGCGGCGTAACGGGCTGCGGCATCGTCGCC
>JAPULJ010000039.1 GCA_027295145.1 Alphaproteobacteria bacterium
GAATTCTCTCCGGCCAAGGCTGCGATGGGGTGACAGCACCGCATCGAACAGATAGTCAGCCGTGCCGTCGTCGCCGTATGCCTGGTCGTTGGCATCGTTCATAACCGGCGATCATAATCGCTCGTTGGTATAAAGTCCCGGCATGAACAAAGCGCAGATCGAAGAGTTCTTCACCCGGCTTGCGGCCAATGATCCCGAGCCACGCGGGGAGCTGGACTACATCAACCCCTACACTCTGCTCGTAGCCGTCGTTCTCTCGGCGCAGGCGACCGATGTCGGGGTCAACAAGGCGACCAAGGACCTCTTCGAGATTGCCGATACGCCGGAGAAAATGTTGGCCCTCGGCGAGGCGGGCTTGAAGGAGCATATCCGCACCATCGGCCTCTTCAACACCAAGGCCAAGAACGTCATCGGGCTCAGTGAAATCCTGCACCGCGAGCATGGCAGCGTGGTCCCCGCCGACCGGGCAGCACTCGAACGCCTGCCCGGGGTCGGGCGCAAGACCGCCAACGTGGTCCTCAATATCGCTTTTCAGAAACCAACAATCGCCGTCGATACGCATATCTTCCGGGTCGGCAACCGTACCGGGCTGGCGCCCGGCAAGACGCCTTTGGCGGTGGAACAGAATCTCGAGAAGGCGGTTCCCGCCAAATTCAAACTCCACGCCCACCACTGGCTGATCCTGCACGGCCGTTATGTGTGCAAAGCACGCAAGCCCGACTGCCCAACCTGCGTGATTGCCGATCTCTGTCGCTACAAGACCAAGACGGGAATGTGACGACAGTGGGAAGTGGGACCTCCAACCAGAAGACGGAGCCCGGCTTCTGGACAAGCGCGACCGCGCGCCCGAGCTAATGCGAGGCAGCCAAGGTTGCGGACGCACCCGCCCGGCGTTTGAGGGAACATGAAATAAGCAGCGGACGCCCGCGCCCGGCGTTTGAGGGAACATGAAAGAGGGTGAAAGCGCTTATCCCTTGGCCTTGCCCGTGGTGACGGCGTTGGCAAGACAGGCGCTTTCGCTCAGCCCGCCGCTGGCGCGCCGACGCAGCTCGGCGTACTTGACCTTGAGCGAAGTGCCGTCCCTGTAGAGAAAGACATCGAGCAGGCAGTTGGTCCCGCGATACTGCCAGATCTGAGCTTCGCCGTCCTTGCGCCGGAAGGCCGGCGCGCCGATCGCGGAAGTGATCTGCAGGCCGCTTTTGCCGACCAGATCCTTGGGGCTGGCGAAGGCGCTGGCGGTCGATGCCGTCGCGCC
Organism: Alphaproteobacteria bacterium; assembly: GCA_027295145.1. Lineage (GTDB taxonomy): Bacteria > Pseudomonadota > Alphaproteobacteria > JAPULJ01 > JAPULJ01 > JAPULJ01. The sequence continues at coordinate 1,256 of JAPULJ010000039.1, forward strand.
CGCCAGGCCGCCGGCTTTCGAGCCGCCGCCCTCGGTGGCGCAGGCGCCAAGCGTCAGGGCCGCCAACAGTGCAGGTATCGAGCGGGTGATCATGGGCTGTTCCTTTTCGCCACTTCCTTCCCCCTTATATCCTCGAACAGATGGGTCATAAAGGCGGTAGCGATGACGGGTGTCAGAAGGTTGACGATCGGCACCGTCGCCAGCACCGCGATGATGAAGCCGCCGACGAAGCATGCCCCGCCGTTTTCGCGGCGGAAATCCTTGGCTTCGCGAGGGGTCATGCGGCGCATCGCCACCATTTCCATATATTCGCGCCCCAGGAGGTAGCCGTTGATTACCCAGGCGATGACGAAGCCCAAGCCGAGTAACCACCACAGAACGAGGTAGAACGGCAGGGCGATCAGATTGACGATGATGATTATCGCCAGGAATTTGAGCAGTTCGGGCAGGATCTCGCCGACGAAGGATTGATCGCGCGGCGGCGGCAGATGTGGGTAGTGCCGTGCCTCGACCGCACGCGAGACGCTTTCGAGGAACATCGTCGAGATGATGATGGCGAGCCCTGGAAAGAGAAACCATCCGATCAGTACCGCCGCCAGTCCGCCGGCGATGCTGACCGCCCAGCGCAGATACCAGGCATCGAACAGCGTCGTGTTTTCGATCAGCGCAATGGTCCCGCCGATCAACAGGATCATCAGCGCCAGCGCCGCCCCGAGGCTGGCGAAAACCACCCAGTTCATTTTCGGATCGCCCAACTGGGCGAACGCCTTGCCGAGATGGTTGAACAAAAGGCTCGCTCCGTTGCCGCCTGGGCCGCGCGCATCCTAACGGCAAATCGTGGGGGGTTCTACGCGAGGTGTCGGCGGGTCATTCCTTCTTGACGATGCCGGTAAGGCCGAGCACGGCGAGGGTGGTCAGGACCCAGCCCAAGGCGACATGGAGCCAAAGATAGAGGACGTAGAACCAACCGCCCCAACGCACAACACCGTCCTTGACCGGGGTCGGCTGCCAGCCGTGCCACTGCTTCATGTCGAATATGGGTACGAAGGCATCGATAGCGTAGAGGATCGGCTGGAAGCAGGAATGGCCGCGCCGGCAGGCGGCGCTATTGAAAGTCCCGTCGCCGGTCCCGGTTTTCGTTGCCTCCATGTAGCCGTGTTCGCTGGCCAGCCAGAACACGAAGGCGCCCACGGCAATCCAGGCGACGATCCAAGGCACCACCCGCCATGTCGCCCAGCCGTGACCTATTGTAACGCCGAGCAACCAATTCACTAGCCATGCGCGATTGCTCAAGATACCGCTACGGCGCAATTCGTCCTGTAGCGCTATCGAAATCGCACGCGCATCGCTTGATCGGCCCTCGGCGCGAAGCACCCTGGCCAGATGTTCGTAGGGCTGCCGGGAAAACTCGCCTGGCGTTCTCCGCTGTTTGCCCAACCACGCGAGGCGCCCTTCGGAGCTTTTGTCCGATGTTGGCGAAAGTGCGTCGTAGTGGAAGCCGTCGAGCAGAAGGTTGCCACCGTCAGGGTAGCATTCAAGGTTGTCATGAAGAACCGCGCATTTTGTAAATCGCAAATCGACCAATCCGATCAGCGGCGTCTTCGGATTCCAAGCGAGCGTCGCCGAAATTTTGGCCTCCTGAAGGTCGATGGCATACCCTTTCGAGTTTTTGAAAACCCCACCAT
>JAPULJ010000390.1 GCA_027295145.1 Alphaproteobacteria bacterium
GTCCCACACGCCAGCACAGGCTGCGCTACGTGGCGTTGTGGATATGTGATAAGCGATCGCGCTTAACAGTCTATCTTACTGGCGGCACGCCGAAAACCGAATGCACGGCCCCGTGCAGCGCATGGCGCCCGCAACGAAACTGCTGTCAGGCTCGAGAGCGATTGGCCATGAACGCCGAGGAACACCGCCAGCAACGTCCTGAGGGCGCCGACCCCTTGGATCGTAGTCACACGGGGTAAATTAACGTTTCAATCAAAACAGTCACTCGCGATGCTTGCCTAATTCACAAACCCGACGTAACTCGTTGATTTCCGATTCCAGCAATTATCACTTAGGCACAAATTTGACACACGCAATGGACTGCATTTCTCATTCTATTGACGCCCCGAAACCTCGGCCCAGAGCAGCGTAGCCTCACCGTGTGCGATTTACCGCAAAGGACTACGGCGCACAACAAGATGACCCAAACGCTTGGTAGTATCGAACTTAGGCGATGGGCTTCGCCGCTGTCCCCGTTGGTACCACCCGCTCCCCTTGGTTTGCGAGTGTCTCGGGTTCCCACTGCAGTTTTCTCAGCTACGCACAGCGGCAGTGGTGACCAGTGATCCAGAGCGCTTGGTAAGAAGGCCAGCCCCGTCCGCCGGCCAGCCCGATGCCGGCCGTCTGGATCATCAGTCCAGACTGTGGACAATGGGTCCGGGCTCCTCAATCTGCGTGCTTGTGCGATCGTGTCAGCATTGCGTGTGCCAGCCTTGGGGCAACAGCGACGAAGACACCGATACTCATCAGAGAGTAAACGATGGTAAAAACCTTAACGCCGACACCTGTGAGTGCATGGTTACCGATATCTACACCGCCAAGGGCAAAAACGACATCACCCGTTGAATCGTCCAGAACGCCGCCACACCGCCAATGCCGTAAGGCAGCACACGCCAGGCGCCTTGCGGTACCGTGACAGGTAAGCGCCGCAGCAACTTAAACAGACTGAGGACAACAGCGATGAACAACAATTGCCCGGTTTCCACGCCGACATTGAACATGAACAACGCCAACGGCACCTCGTGTTGTGGCACGCCAATTGCGGACAACGCACCGGCAAAGCCGAGACCGTGAAACAGCCCGAAAATAAACGCGATCATCCACGGATAGCGTTCTGTCAGCCCGATTTCGCCGTTGCGTTGGCGAATGATTTCCGAGGCGAGGAACAGGATACTTAACGCGATGATGGCTTCGGTGGGCGCCGACGGCACATGGACAAAGCCCAGTGTCGCCAGTGCCAACGTGATGCTGTGGGCGACCGTGAACGCGGTCACCGCTGTTATCACCGGCCCGAAGCCGGAGACGATCAACAGCAACGCCAGCACGAACAGCAGGTGGTCCACACCCTTGAGTATATGAACGACGCCCATGCGCCAATAGGAGCCGGCAACTTCGAGCTTCGATGCTTGCAGCGGGATCGTGAATTCGGGCGAGCCCGGCCGCAGGATAGCCGAATGCGTGGTGCCGTCCGCAAGCTGGATGTGCAGCAGCACATCGGTCTGCTGGGCGGACAGGCCGTCGATGACAATGGTCTTACCTACGAGCGGCTCACCATTACTTTTGTACGTGGAATGCTCGATCCGGGCGCCCGGAATGTCCTTAACGGATGGCGAACCCAGCAATTCCAGGCTGTCCGGCAGTTGTGGTGTGATAGCCAACGTCCGATCGCCACGGGTGGGGATCTTCCAGGTAACGTCGAACCAGCCGCTATCTCGCTCCTTGATATCCAGCAGCGCGGGTCGGATCTCATGGGCGTTCACCTGCATCGCCGCGTATAGACCCACCAGCACGACAGCCATGCCCGCCAACCACAGGGGGTTGAGAAACCGCATCAAGGGGTTTGCTCCTGTATGGCTGCAATATTGTCATCCTCTGTCGTCGCTTCGATGACGATGGTGTAGCGGTCCCGCAGACTGGCGTAGAACTGCTCATTGAGCGTCTCGCGCCTGTCGTCCTTCCAGTCCTGCGCCACACGCTCGCGCACCTCGGCAAAGACCGGCGCCGGCGGTTCGTTGCGGCTGTGCACATATACCAGATGCACGCCGTAACCGGACAGCACTGGCCCGTGCCATTGCCCGGGTGACAGGTCTGCCACCGATTTGGCAAAGCCGCTACCGAACTGCTTCTGTATGTCGACATGCGTGTTTTCCGGGTAATAGTTTTGCAACATTAAGCCATCCCCCAACGCGCCGGCATTATCGACCGCATCGCCTTGCGCTATCAATGTCGCCTTGATCCTTTCAGCATGATCAAGCGTCGCGTCGCCGCGCTTGTTCGGGTCGATAAAGACCTGTGTAAGGGTAAAGCGTACTGGTTTCTGGTAACGTTGCCGGTGCTCGGCGAATAGGCCTGCAGCTCTTCCTCGCTGGGCGGCGTCAATGCCGCCAGGTCCTGGGCGAGGAACTCCAGTTTCTGCGCCAGCCGGCGGCGGACGACGATGTCGTCCTTGTCCAGCCCCATGGTCAGCGCTTCACGATACAGCACGGTCTCCCTGATGTACTGCTGAATCAGGCCGTCACGCTCTTCTGCCGTCGGTAACCGGTACCAGCGTTTCTGCCAGGCGGTTTGCAGCCACTCGATCTCGCCTGCGCTGACGACGATGGTGTTCTCCACTTCCTCGGATACCGGCTCGGCAAATATACCGTACAACAGGTAGATCGCTGCGCCGATGAACATAAAATGCACCAGCGGTTCACGTAATAACTTCACTTCTGATAACCCCCGTTTGAATACAAACGGGCCGGGCCGCAAGGGCCTGACCCGGGCAAGAGCATCGGATCATCCCAGTACTCGGGGGTCTTTGACATCTCGACCTCCTGCTTGCCTGGGCATGTATGGAATCGCAGTATAACCTCCCCATCGGCCCAACGGCTGCTTTGAGTCGACAAGAACCTATCGCCGATCTGGAAGGCAGACCAGCACTTTCGGCCAACAGCGAACGTTCGCCTCAGGCAGGTTTCACTGCTGCTAGGATCGCCTCGTATCAAGCCAGAACGCCACCGCCGCGAACAAGAAATAGGATGTAAGCGCCGAGATTGCAAGACCCAACTTACTGTCACCCATCGGTGGACCGAAGATATTCACGACATTCACCAATAGCAAGAAAACCACGAAGACGCCCATACCATACTTTCCAACTGCTGTCGTAGCCGACGTTGATCGCAGATAGAGCCAAAGTGCCGACAACAGCAGTCCAGCCTCGAGAGCAAAAGTCGCGATGGCGTTATTCCATAGGCCGAGGCCGAGCTTGAGTGACGTGTCACTCCAGAGGGGTAGATCCGGCGTATGAACGATCAAATCGAACAGCCAGTGCGAGAAAACGGCCAACGCGATTACCAACGCCACCGAGTTTTTCTTCACAATTACCCATCTGAAAACGACGTAGGCCGCGCCAGCCCACAACAAGGAAGCGAGAAGACTGTGCGTGTAAGGCATGTATTCCAGCTCGAAATGAGTCGATTGCGTGAAGTTCTCCACAATGTTCACCCGCTCTATTCCGAGTAGAACAAACGGAAAAAACAAGATGTCGACAAACTGAACGGCGAGAAATAGAACTCCGAGCGACGCCCTTTTCTCAAACTTCTTCAGGGCCAAACTGGCCGCATAGTGTCCAACAAACATTGGTAGATTCTTATTTTCGAGTTATTTGGCTCTGTTCTACGCTAGAGGCGTCTGATTGATGATATTGGGAACATTATGCACGTCCCGCCTCGCCTCTCACAGCCTCGGACTACCCTGCCGGAATGTCTGCCTTGGGTCGTTTGCGGACATTCACGAATGGCTGCTTTCCGCCAGAAGCGGACTTTCAGACAAGCCATTTCACCCCTAGAAGTATCAGTTGTTGCGAGTCTTTGGGAATAAGATTCTCACTCCGGCAAACCCGCCTCGCGCAGGGCGTCGACGAAACGCTCCATGACCTCTGGTCTCCCGAACGGGTTCTCTCGATATTTAACACATGACATTCCCGGTGCATGCGCCGAAAGGTCTTTGACAGCAGCCCGAGCCTCTTCCTGCCGCCCGAGCTTGGTCAACACAGCGGTCAAAAGGGCAAATGTCATGGATCGCGGATTCGGACTAAGGCGCGCGCGTTGTACCCATTCGAAAGCCTCCTCGTAGCGCTCGAGATCGAACAAGAGGAAAGCCCGATGAGTCAGCATCCCGGTGAGAAATATGTCGCGTGGACTGAGCCGCATCGCGTGATCAATATGGGGAATGGCTTCCTCGGCACACCCCGCCGAGCACAGGACTATGCCGAGATTGAAGTGCGATAAGGCGTCGTTGGGATTGAGAGCGATTGCCTCCTTGACCTTTGATATGGCGACGTCATGGTGGTCGAGCATGCTGTGCACCCGTCCGTCATACATCAGACACATTGGGTCCCGCGGATCCAGCGTGATTGCCTTGTACGCCTTTTCTCGCGCCTCGTTTAGGTACTCGGCACGATCGTCCGGTTCGAAGTGCAGAACGTAGCGAGTGCGAGCACCGGCCGCCATCGCGTAGGCTGGCGCGAAGGTCGGGTCGATTTCATTCACGCTATCGAACTGCTCAATCGCCGACCCGAATCCCTCTTCGGTCGACGAGTGATAGGCCGCAAGGCCTTGCTGGTAGATGTCCCAGGCTTCTAGGCTCTCCGGTGGCTTGTGCTGCGAGCGCTCGCGCTCCACGTCATCGATTTCCGGTGCGATCGCCGCGACGATCGCTTCCGTAACCTCATCCTGGACCGCGAAGATGTCCTCCAGTTTACGGTCGTAACGTTCCGCCCAGAGATGGTGGCCCGTCTCCGCGTCGATTAATTGCCCCGTTATCCGTATTCGCTCGCCGCCCCGCCGCACGCTTCCCTCCAGGACGTAGCGGACACCCAGGTCGCGGGCGACCTCTCGTACATCGAGAGATCTGCCTTTGTAGGCGAAGCTCGAATTGCGGGCGGTCACGAACAGTGAGCGAAAACGGGAGAGCCCCGTGATGATGTCTTCCGTCATGCCGTCGGCGAAGTATTCCTGCTCCGGATCGCCGGACAAATTGTTGAAGGGGAGCACGGCAATAGAGGGCTTGTCAGGCAAGGCCAACATTGGTGTCGATGACTTCGCTTCACTGTCATCGGAGTAAATATCGTTGACTGGTTCCGGGATCTTTTCTCCTGCCCTTAAACTCACAGAGTACACCCGCACTGGCTCATCGAATCCTTTGACTGACTGGTCACCAAGGCTCTTGATCTCAACAGGTAATCGTCTCGGGACCGCTTCATGTATGGCGGCGGAGATACATAGGCCCCCAGGCCCGGCCAGCTGTTCAATGCGTTGCGCAAGGACGACGCCGGGACCAGTAACCGTGTTATCCGCAACGACCACTTCGCCCAGAGCGATCCCAACCCGAATCTCCACTCGGATGTCGTCTGTAAGTACTGCGTTCTGCTCCGTATTGGCGACTTGAAACGCCAAGGTGGCCGATACGCCATCCGATGCACGACCAAACACTGCGACCAAGGCATCTCCACGCACCTCATGAGTGACGCCACCATACGTATTAATGGTCTCTGAGAGCCGCCGGAATGAATTCTGAATTCGCTCATGCGCCACCCGCTCATCCTTGTGGACAAGCGCAGTCGAACCGACCACATCGGCATGCAGGATGACTGCGAGGTTTGAACGAGTCGCCATGGGTTATTCGGCGTTTCTTCTACACGATGGAAGGTAGTCTATCGCGGCTCAGAAGATACGGCGAATTGGTGCCCTCTCGTCTGGGGATACGTCTCGCCCGAAGGACCGGTTTGGGTCGTTTCCGGACATTCACGAACGTCTGCTTTCCGGCCAATAGCGGACATTGCCTAGGCTTGGCGAACGCGAACGGCCGCTCGATGAGAGCCCAGGAAAATTCTGCCCAAGACAGAGTTGCTTTCTTGGTTCGTTTCTCAGGGCCGGAGCGTGTACCGACACCCTGTACCTGCTTTCGAGCCGGACCCTCCGCTGTCCTCTAGACGTGATCTGTTCGGCCTCGGCTGAAAAACGCCGCCTACGAGCGCCGCGCCGCGACCACCATCCACACGGCGAGCAGGGCGGCAATAAGCACGCCGGGACGCGACACCCACACGGGCACGACGACCCCTTCGATGACAATCTCGATGCCCGTGGTCAGCCGCACCACGTGCGCGACGGCGGCGATGGCGAAGATGACGCCGGATGTGTAGAGGGCAGCCTTCTGCAT
>JAPULJ010000391.1 GCA_027295145.1 Alphaproteobacteria bacterium
TGCGAGACACGCCCAACATGCCAGAGCTGTAAAAAAATGCGCCCGCCGCGATCGTGCACGGCGTCGGTGACGGCCCTCCAGCCCTCGACCTGATCTTGGCTGTATATGCCCGGCGTTCCGGGATAACCCTTGCCCTGCGGCGAGACCTGCGAGCCCTCGGTAACGATTAGGCCGGCACTCGTTCGCTGGGCGTAATATTCGACGTTGATCGCCTGGGGAACGTCGCCGATAGCCGCACGATTGCGGGTCATCGGCGCCATCACCAACCGGTTTTTCAGCTCGTAGCGGCCGAGCCGAATCGGTGTAAAGAGGTCGAATTTTTGGCCTCTGATTGCGGGGCCACGCTCGATCGCATCCATGATCCTCACTCCTCCTGATTTGTCGGCGGCAGGGCCGCACTTTACTGGACCGTTCGGTCCAATATAGGCATGAAAAATCTCAATCCAAGGCCTCCAATGCGATACGCGCAACTTCGCGCAATGCGCCGGGGTCTGGGTTGACCTTTGCGATCACCCGTATACCGTTGATGTTGCTAGCCAAAAACCGCGCCAGCGCAGTGGGATCCTTGTCTTCAGAAATATTGCCCTGGCTCTGACCCCGCCGCACCGCCGATTCGATGACCCCCTCGAACTGCTTAAAAAACGCCGCCAGGCGGCGACCTGCCTGGGGATCGGAGCCCGAAAGCTCAACCGCGCAATTGGCGGCAAAACAACCGCGCTGTCCGTCTTTACCCGTCAACTCATCGATGATCGCAGCGAACATGTCTTCGATCGCCCGGCGGCCCGACCCTTCGCCGGTCAGCGCCAGCTTGATACCGGCGGTGGAGGCATCGACATAACAATCGATGACTTTTAGAAACAGCTCGTGTTTGCTGCCGAAGCTGTCGTAGAGGCTGCTCTTGCTGAGCCCCATCGCCTCCATCAGCTCGCACACCGACGCTGCCTCGTAGCCCTTGGACCAAAACACTTCGAGGGCTTGGCCGAGTGCTTCCTGGGTGTTGAATTCGCGGGGACGCGCCATTATTCCATCGGCTTGAAAGTCCGTACATTGAACGATATGGGTGTTCAGGACCGATGAGTCCAGAAATAGAAGTTGCGGCAGCGCTGCCCATGGCGTCCAATGAAGCAAGCGAAGCACATGGGGAGTACCCACCTTGAAACGTCGCCGTCTGAGCCCGAAGGGACCCGAGGTTTCCGCTATCGGTCTGGGCTGCATGGGCATGTCGATGGCCTATGGCGAGCCCGATGACGCGGAATCGATCCGCACCGTGCACCGGGCAATCGAACTGGGCATCGATTTCTTCGACACCGCGGAAATTTATGGCAACGGGGTCAACGAAGAACTGCTCGGCAAGGCCCTGAAGGGCAAGCGCGATAAGGTATTCCTGGCCACCAAGTTCGGCGTAGGCGGCAAACCAAATCCCGACGGCAGCCCGGAGAACGTGCGCCGCTCGTGCGAAACCAGCCTCAAGCGCCTCGGCATTGAAACCATCGATCTCTACTACCAGCACCGCATGGATCCCGACGTACCGATCGAGGAGACGGTGGGCGCCTTGGCCGAACTCATCGGGGCTGGCAAGATACGCCATATCGGACTGTCCGAGGCCGGGCCGGAGACCCTGCGCCGCGCCCACAAGACCCACCCGATCACGGCGCTGCAGTCCGAATATTCACTCTGGACCCGCAACTGCGAGCCCGAGGTTTTGCCGGCCTGCCGGGAACTCGGCATCGCTTACGTCGCATACAGCCCCCTCGGCCGGGGCTTCCTCACCGCAACGATCAAGAGCCTGGACGGCTTGCCCGACACCGACCGCCGCGCCGAGCATCCCCGATTTCAGGGGGACCATCTGGCGCGCAATCTCGAACTGCTGGGCGCGCTGGAAACAATGGCGGCATCGAAGGCAAGCACCCCGGCGCAGATCGCGCTTGCCTGGGTTCTGGCCCAGGGCGAAGACATCATCCCCATTCCCGGCACTAAGAAGACACAATTCATCGAGGAGAACGCTGGCGCTGTCGATATCGTGCTGACGGCGGACGAAATCGCCGCCCTCGACGCTGGCTTTCCACCCGGGATCACCGCCGGTGATCGCTACCCTGCCAACAATATGGGGCTGCTGCAGATGTAGCGGAGCGGACGTCGTTGGTGGTAGAGGCTGGTATGGCCAATTCACAGAAACACACGCCCGAACCCGAGCCGTGGCAGCGCGACATCCTCGCTGCCTTCAGCGAAGCGCAGATTCGTCAGATCGCCTTCGTGCCCGATGCCGGTCTGACCGGGCTCATCGATCTGTGCGAGGCGGAGAATTCGCTCGATACCACAGTCCTGACGACCGAGGAGGAAGGGATCGGGCTCCTGGCCGGCGCCTGGCTCGGCGGCCAGCGCGGCGCGCTGCTGATGCAGAGCAGCGGTATCGGCAACTGCATCAATACATTGGGGTTGGCACGGGTGTGCCAGTTTCCACTCCTCATCGTGACGACGATGCGCGGCGAATGGCACGAATTCAATCCCTGGCAAGTGCCGATGGCGCAGGCCACCCAGCCGGCGCTCGAGGCCATGGGAACGATCGTTCACCGGGCCGAGGAACCTGGCAGCGTCGGCGCGCTCGTCGCCTCCGGCGCCACGATGGCTTTCGAGGGTTGTTTGCAGATTGCCGTCCTCATCCCCCAGCGGCTGATCGGCCGCAAGAACTGGTAAGGAAGGCGAAGGCGAGAATGGCAAAATCCGCGAACAATACGCTCGATCGGCGCGCCGTGGTCAAGCGGATCCTTGCCGACCGCGGCCCGGCCCTCGTCGTCAGCGGTCTCGGCTCGCCGACTTACGATGTCTCCGCCTCCGGCGATAACGATCGTAACTTCTATCTCTGGGGAGCGATGGGCAGCGCCGTTCCGATGGGGCTCGGCCTGGCGCTCGCCCAGCCCGACCTGCCGGTCCTCGTCGTCACCGGTGACGGCGAGATGCTGATGGGGCTGGGCAGCCTCGCCACTGCCGGGGTCAAACGTCCCAGGAACCTCACCATCGTCGTGCTCGACAACGAGCGCTATGGCGAGACCGGGATGCAGCCGAGCCATAGCGGGCTCGGCGTCGACTTGGTGGAAATTGCGCAAAGCTGCGGCTTCGACTGGTCGATGGCGGTCACCGACGAGCCGGCGCTTGCCGAGCTTTGCGCGAAAGCATTCGCTATCGACGGCTGCGGATTGGCCAATATCAAGGTCAGTGCCAAGCCGCTGCCCCGAACCATGCCCTCGCGGGACGGGGTCTACCTCAAGCACCGGTTCCGTGCTTCGGTGCTCGGCGACGAGGAGCAAATTTTACAATAGTTGCCAAAGTGACATTTCAGTGCGCCGCTGTCACGATATGTCCACGAATCTTTCCGGCAACTGGGCCGTTGCCGAAGCGCGCCGCGATGGCTTCTGTTGCCCGATCCGTGACATTGTCAAGAAGACCAGCATCCCGGGATTCAATCTCGTTTCGTAGTGGTGTGCCTTGACAAAATGCGAGCGCGGGATGACGCGGTGACGGCGCGGAACTGGTTTACTGCAGAGTGGAAATCGAGACTTGGGAAATTCCAGCCTTGCCTAGTTCCTCACGGATCAAATCCAAATCATGATAGCCGTGCGGGGTTCGGGCGAGAAATCGCGGCGGGTCATCGGAGAATACTGAAGCCGCCGCCTCTGTCACTACATGGGCGAACT
>JAPULJ010000392.1 GCA_027295145.1 Alphaproteobacteria bacterium
TAGGCATCGACGCTGCCATCTGTCAGCGGCAGGGCTTCGGCGTCGCCGCACAGCCATTCGATGCCGGCAACGATGCCCTTGTCCAGCGCCCGGTCGCGCCCCACCGAAAGCATCGCCTGATTGATGTCGCAGACGCTTGCCCGGCCCTCGCCCTTCACCCGGCCCAAAAACCGAAAGGCGATGTCGCCGGTACCGCCGGCGACGTCGAGCAGATGCATCCCAGGATGTGGCGCAAGCGTATCGATGAGCGCCGTCTTCCACAGGCGATGGACGCCGCCCGACATCAGATCGTTCATCAGATCGTAGCGGCCTGCGACGCTGTCGAAGACCGCGCGCACCAATCCTTCGCGCTCGCCCTCAAGCACGCGCCGAAAGCCGAAATCGGCCCGCGCGTCCTTTCCTTTTGATGCCCTGTGCGCCGCCATGATAGCGAGCTTAACGCAAGCGACCACGCCGCCGCCAGCGGCGCACCTGCGGCCGAGAGTCACATTGCCTGCGCCCGCAGGTCACATTGATAGCGCAGCACCTTCAGTACAGTTTCAGATCGAGCAATTGTACCTCGGAATAAAGAAGGTCGATCTGGGCCGGGGCGAGTCGGGTCGATTTATAATAGCGCGGCACCGGGAAGGCTTCGCGCTCCACGCCTAGCAGCGCACCGTCAACGAAGCGGCAATCGGCAGCGAGGACGGCCGGGCCGTCCGGCAGGATGGCATCCGCCAGAGCCTGCCCATGATCGACGAGCAAGGCCCTGTCGCTGGTATGCAGGAGGTCGAAATAGGTCACATCCTCGCCCTTCTTCTTGACTGAGAAGAACATCAATGCCCGGCCTCCCCCGGCCTCGACCAGCACCGGGCGCACCGGCAAGTCGGCGTGATCGTCGATCAGGCGCCGTCCGTCCTCGCCGATCTGCCCACTTATCGTGCCGGCATCCCATTCGCAGCGCAGGCCGGGCCCGGATGGGCCACGCTTGCGCCACATATAACGAGAATCGTCGAGTACCCGGTAGCCGACGGCATCGACGATCGCTAAAACCCGGTCCGAGCTGGTGACGTTGTTGTAGGTGATCTTCGGATCGTCGGTCGCTGCCGCCATCAAATCGGCGCCCAGCCCGCGCCCGCGCAGCGCGCGATCGAGGAACCACGACGAAATGCTGACAAACCGCTCTTTCTCGCCCTCGATAAGGCGGTCGGAATAGACCATGCCAACGAAGCCGAGAATACGTCCGTTTTCCTCGACGACGCGGCCGAGGTCGGGCTTGTCTTCCATCCAGGGATAGCTCATCAGTCGTCGCCAGCGTTGGATCGGGATCTTCGCGTTCATTTTCTCGTGCAATAGCGCACAGATCGGCTCGATATCGCCCGGCACGGCGGGACGGATCAGCGCGCTCATTTCTTTGCTGCGGAAATATTGCCGGCGAACACCTCCCTGATCCCCAGCCAGCGCGCAGCCGGGTGCGCGGCGATAACCCCTGCAAGGTGTTGGCAGAATGCCCAGCCCGGAGGATCAAGATCGCGGTGATGGGTGAGAAAACCGCTTGGCTCAGATGCATCGAATTCGCGGCTCCGCCGCGCGCGCAAATGATCGATCAGCGAGCCGATGGTCTTGGCTTCACCGGCGAACCGCGCCGCCTCTTTCCAGCGAATCGGATCGCAATGGGCGTTGACCTCGTTCAGCCCATGTCGGCCAGCCTCCGCACCGCGCGGACCAAAGGCCGAAATGCCGATATAGCCGCGCTCGGCAAGGGAGGAAAAAAGCCCTGGATCGATATGGTTCCAGGGCGGCACGACGACCGGCACGAAGCGAGCGCCAAACAGCGTCGCAAGGCGCTCGCGCCCGGTCTCAAGCTCGGCCAGTACTTGATCGCGGGGCCTGTGACTGCCTAACTCCCAGGCGCCGAGCCCCTGGCCGCGCGGGGCGTGGTTGACGTGGGCGTAGCCGTGTTGGGCGATGCAGGTATGCGCGCCCAGCCCATTGGCGAGCGCTGGTTCGGCCCGCGCCGGGATCACCGCCAGCAGCAGGCCCGCGCCCGCATCCTCGGTTATCCCTAACAATCGCTCGAGAAGCGGGCCCGGCGCAGTTGCATCATCGTCGCGCCACCATAGACTCGCCGTGCGGCCGGCAGCTTGCCAATGGCCGAGCTCCTCATCGAGCCGAGCCCAGGGCTCGCCGGATTCCAGGTCATTCTTTTTGCGGCCATTCGTTTCGAGGTGTGGCATCGCCATTCGCGCAACCGCCGCCTCAGCTTGTGAGCGCGAAAAGTTCCTGGGGCTCGCGCACGCCGCGCAGGGCGTGGAAGCCGAGCGAGGTAAGCGCGCCATGGCACTCGCACGCGGCCTCGTGGAAGGCGCTCGAGATCAGGATATCGCGATCGAGCGGCCGGCACAGGGACTGGATGCGGCTGACCTCGTTGACCGCCGGGCCAATGACGGTGAAGTCGAGGCGTTCGGCAGCGCCAATATTGCCGTAGAGCACGTCGCCCAAATGCAGGGAAAGGCCAAAATCCATCGCTACTTTGCCGGCTTTCTTGCGCGCCGCATTGAAGGGCGGGAAGGCCTTGCGCAATTCGCTCGCCGCCTTCAGCGCGTTCTGGCACACCGCCTCGCCGTCGAGTGCGGTCAGATCGAATGTGGCGAGGAAGCCGTCGCCGAGAAATTTCAGAATCTGGCCGTGGTTCTCGTGGACCGGCACCGCCATCAGTTCGAGATAGTCGTCGAGCAGTTCGACCAGCTCCTCGCGCGGTAGAGTATCGGAGACGCGGGTAAATCCGCGCAAATCGCAGAACCACAATACCGCGCGGATGGTCTCTACCGACCCGCGCTCGATGGCACCGGTCAGCACCCGCTGGCCGGCGTCGCCGCCGAGATAGGTTTCGAGCACGTTATGGGCGACGTCGTAGGTCGAGCGCGATTTGAGCGCCAGCGCCAGCGCCGGCAGAGCATCGGAAATCTGTTGCAGATGGTCGGAATCGAAGCCCGCCGGGTCGTCGGTGGCGCTGGAAAAGTAAATGCCTCTGGCATAGTGATCGCTCTCCTCGGCGCCGAAGC
>JAPULJ010000393.1 GCA_027295145.1 Alphaproteobacteria bacterium
GTGTCCGAGGCGCGGCCCGCGAGGACCACGTCGGCACCGTCGGCGAGCGCTTTCGCGATCGGCTCGTGGCCCATCATGCCGACGATGTGGGTACTGCGCTCGATCACGTCTTCATCGAACCGGGGGGCCGGCCGCAAGGGCGACACCCGGCCTTCGCCGAGCCGGCGTTTGACATAGTCCTTGTCCAGTTCACTGCGCACAAGGGTGAGCTTGAAACGAAGGCCTTCCTCGGCGGCGATCTCCAGCGCGATGTCACGCATCCAGTCGACGCCGGCGTCGCCGCCGCCGGTGCCGCAGGAGCCCAAGATTAGCGGAACACTCAGCTTGGCGCGGCCAAGCAGCATGAGCCTGAGGTCGCGCTTGGTACCCTGTCGCGAGAAATGGGGAATGCCGGCGCCGAGGAAAGACGGCCCGGCATCGGTCGTTCCGGCGTCACAGGCGATAAAATGGGGTTTGCGCGCGATCCCCCGTTCAAACGAGCTCTCGAGAAACCCCGAACCGATCACACCGGTCGGTGAAAGGACGCGAATTTCATCTAGGCCTTGCTCCGATTTTTTATGATGTATAGTAGGGTTCATAAACTACCGTTATGTTGATTGTGAAGCGAAATTGTTCAGAAATTTTGTGTCGCCGCGATTTTCAAGATTTTGAATCAACGAACACTAATCTGCCGCTGCAGCCGGCGACCAAAGTTTCTGGGCGCACTTTCTCGTTTTCCAGCGTATTAAACCCACCCCAGGAGTTGCGGGATCATTCCTTCCGGATACCGAAGCGCCAGAAGTTCGGAAATGATGAACAGCAAAACCACTGTCGCCACGGCCAATATAAAACCCAGAACATAGGTGCGTTTGAGATGGAAGATGATGAAGACGAAAATGAATAAAAACGATGCGGCCAAAAATCCGATGATCCAAGTCACGACAGGAAACCCAATAATCCAAGACAGATAATACAGGTTACTTTTGTCCAGGGGCTGAATTCCGGCTACTTGTCGTTCCGCATCGAAAAATGCGGAGTGATTGACACGTTTTGTCAGCTGAGGAACACCAACACAAAGCAGCAGTCCCAAAGCTACCAATCCAACCCAAAATGGGTAAATCAATGCCAGTTCGGAATGTTTCATCGCATCGAACACCGACATGGCTACAAAAACGAGCAAAATAACGGAAAAAACCAGCTGTGGGGCCCTCTGTTGGGGGCTGTGGTGTGCTTGGTCCGCCGTCGATTCATCCTTGGGGGATAGCCGTACTGCGGCGTAAATGGATAAAATTGTCAGAGCAATCAACACCAACACGATCGGGCGTTCAAAGAAACTCCAGCCGTAAATCTGTATTGTTTGATAGAGATTGGCTTCAAATTGGGAGGAAAGGACGAAACCGATCAGCAGGGCGGGTCGGGGCCAGTCGAACCGTTTCATGTAAACGCCGAGAACGCTCAACGCGACAAGAGCAATCATGTCGGCCCAACTGCGAGTCGCCTGAAAAGCAGCGAAAAAAATCAATACGATCATCAGCGGAGCCAACAAATGGTATCGAACCGTCGTCAGTTTCGCGATGGGTTGAGACAAAACGACGCAAGCCGCGGCTCCGATAATATTGGCGATGGCCAAAGACCAAATGATGATATAGGTCTGCGGAAGCTGGGACTCGATCATGTCCAATCCGGGCTCGACCCCAACCAAAACGAGACCACCCAACAGAATTGCCATTGATCCGGAGCCTGGGATACCAAAGAGTAAAGTTGGAATCAACGCTCCGCCCGTCTTCGCATTGTTTGCTGCTTCAGGCGCTAATACACCGCGTATATCGCCGTGCCCGAAATTTTCCTTATTCTTGGCGGTTTGTTTGATATGGCCATAGGCGATCCAATCCACAACCGAGCCGCCCAATCCGGGAAGCGCCCCGACAATGCAGCCGATAATCGAGCAACGAATAACGATCCAACGGTGCTCGATAACGTCTTGAAGTCCCGTCAACCACCCTTTGCCCAATGCTCCGGTCTGAGAAATGGATTTTCCGCGACGCAGCAGATCAATGATTTCCGGCGTTGCAAACAAGGCCAGGCCAAGGATCACCAGTCGAACGCCGTCGGATAGGTAGAGCATATCAAAGGTCATGCGCATTTCACCGGTCGCTGGCGCGGCGCCCATGCTGCCGATCAACAATCCCACCCCGCAGGTGGCAAGTCCTTTGAAGATATTGCTTCCCATCAACATGCCGATCATGCTGAGGGCAAATACGACCAGCATCAGTTGTTCGGCAAACCCGATGGCCAGAATAATCGGCCGGGCGACAAATATAGCGCCGGTCAGAATGACGGCGCTAAACACGCCGCCAAACAAGGAAGCGGCAAATCCGGCACTCAAAGCGCGGGCGGCTTCCCCCCGTTTAGCCATGGGGAAACCATCAACAACGGTGGCCTGTGAACCGCTTGTGCCCGGAATCCCCATAAGAACCGCGGGAAAGGTATCGGATGTCGCGGTAACGGCCAGCAAGCCAATCATCATGGCCAAGGCTGCGTTGGGATCCATGCCATAAGCAAAAGGCAAAAGGAGAGTAAGTCCGACGATCCCCCCCAAACCCGGTAATACACCGATGACCAATCCGATCGCCGTGCCCAGAACAAGGTAAGGTAAGTAGGCCAAACTTATCAGGGTGAGAAATGCGGAACCGAGGGCGTCCATCTCGCAGCTTCCATCAACTCGAGGGGAAGGCGAACAAAGAACCCCTGGGAGCGCCGGAAGAAAGAATTAAGCGCTCCAGGGGATCGTCAGTTGATTCATAAATCGACGTTGTATTTTTTCTTGACCCAAGCGGCCAACCACTTCTTGACGGCCGGATCGAGCTTCGTTCCGTTTGTCACGATTTTTTTGGCATCATCACCCAACATATTCGGATAACTGCCGATGGCTTTTTCCGACTTAGCCGCAAAATCGGGGGCCGACACCATCTTTTTAATGGCAGCATGATAAGTATCAACGATTTCCTTTGGTGTCCCCGCAGGCAACGACAATGTTTTTGCCGACATGATTCCAGCGTTATAAAGCGTTTTCCATGCCTCATAACCCGGTCCGTCAGGGGCCTTCCCATGGACCTGCTCATAAACTTCGACAAAAGTCGGAAGGTCGGGAAGCGAGGGATCCCGGCCGTATTTGCCATTCGAATCGGTGAAACCAAACGTGAATAACGGGACCGCCTTCCCTTTCTCGACCAAAGGCACGATCTTCTTCAGATAAGTCGGCATGGTATCGTAAGAGATATTAAACTCGCCACGCTCAAAACCCTGTCGAGCTTTGCCCCGACTGAGTCCAAAAACGGCGTTTGGCTCGATACCAAGCAAATCAAGAGTCAATAGGATATGGATATCGCCCGACGTTGGTGTGTTCCCGCCGTATACGAGCTTCATACCTTGTAATTTTTTGACGTCCGAAGCCGTGACCACACCAAGACCTGGATCGACGTAAATGAGTTTGCCGATCGGTGTACCGATAATCGGTATCCACTCCTTCATTTTGTAATTCACCCCTTTTTTACCCAGGATGAAAGTGAAGGTGTTCGTCGCTGAGGTTGCAATCAAGGTCAACCCGTCCGGCTCGGCCCGTTGCTGGAATTGATTGGCGCCGGGGATGCCATTGGCACCGGGAATATTGCGGATAATAATCGTTGGATTTCCCGGCAAGTTCGCCTTCAGATTTGGGGCGAGAAATCGGGTATAACGATCGGTTCCACCACCTTCCTTAAACGGCACGATGATTTCGATCCGTTTTCCACTAAAATCCGTCTCGGCATTTGCGGCGTGCGATGCAACCACACCGGTCAATGTAACGGCGCAGGCGGCAAGTGTCAGAGTCCGCCAAATTTTTATTCTACGCTGATATCTTGGCAACATTTTATCCTCCTTGTCGGGTTGGAAAACCCTTAATCGCGTCGCGCAGGATTCACTGTGTGGTTGCATTATGACGCTGCTTCTCTTTACGGAATCCAATCGTCTTTTTGGAGCTTAGACAGCATCAAAAAGCAATGATTTCACTCACAGTAAATAGTGTCAACCAGGACGTTCCCCCAAAAACTCCTGACCGAACCCGAGGGTGAATTGTGGCGGGTCCTTGGCGCCGGGTCGAGCGTGCCCGGGTGATTTGGCGCAGACAACGCCACACGATATTTTCAAATCAGACTTCGAAACGACATATGTTCCTCCTAGTTTGGTTGGGTAAACTTCATTTTCCCACGAATTCTCGCAAGATTATTTTCCGTGTTTTGAGGCACTTTCACCCGCCAGGCGTCCGAATACGGCACCTGACATCAGTCCGGTTCCGCTGGCGTAGTTGTGATAAAACAGTCCGCCGACGAGTTCCCCGCAAGCAAACAGGCCGGGTATTGGCGCCCCGGTCGTGTCTTCGACTTGTGCCCGAATATCTATCTTGAGGCCCCCGAATGTGAAGGTGACACCGGTCGTTACGCGGAATGCCTCGTAGGGTGGGGTGTCCAGAGGGTTGGCCCAATTGGATTTGTTGATGGCAAGCCCATCGGTCCTGCGTCCGTCCTTGATGTTGGGGTCAAAAGGCACGTCGGTCGGGCAGGCAGCATTAAATTCTCGAATGGTTTTCAGATAGCCTCTAGGGTCGACGCCTTCCAGCTTTTCGGAAAGTTCTTCATGAGTGTTGGCCGTGGCCTTGGTGATGCGGCGAATGCGGTATTCGTCGCGCAGCAGATGGATGGTTCTCTGATCGAAAATCTGCCAGGCGAACAATCCCGGTTGCTTGAGTATTTCGCCTCCATATTTGGCATAGGTATGGCTGTGAAAGTCCGCGCCTTCATCGACATAACGATCACCATTGGCATTGACGATGATACCATAGGGATAGTTGTGCTTTTGGAAGTGGTCGCCGATGGTAAGGTCGCCGAACGGCGGAGCGGAGACGTCCCAGGCCACTGAATGGCAACCCGAATAGTGACCATATGGCAAAGCGCCGATATCGAGGGCCATCTCGATGCCCTTGCCGGTATTGAAACGGGTGCCGCGGACTTTGGCGAGGTCCCAGTTCGGTCCCAGATAGCGGGCCCGCATTTCGGCATTCGATTCGAAGCCGCCGCAGGCCAGGATTACCGCCTTCGCGGTAATATCTTGGGTCTTTCCCTGGTGGCGGACACGGACGCCGCGGACGCCTCCATCATCGTGCAGCAGTTTCAGGGCCGGTGTCTCGTAGAGCACCTTTACGCCGTAGCTTTCCGCCTTGGCAAACAGCGCCTTCAGAAGTTCCGGTCCACCGCCCCAAATATGCAGGGCGAGTCCCCCCCAGAATTTGAACTTACCGTCAACCTTGTAGGCTTGGCGACCTAACCCCGGGACAAGGCGGACCCCCTGCTCACGGATCCATTTGGCAGTTTCAAAACTGCCTCTGACCAAGATTTCGACGAGATCTGCATCGGTTCGAAACTCGGTCAGATCGAACATGTCATCGAAGTACTGGTCCTCGGTATAGGAGCCAAAATCGATATTTTTGCGTTCTTCTTCCGAGATGTCGGGATAGATGCTTAGGATGTCCTCAATTCCGTTGAACGCGAACCGAAAGGCACCCCCGGTGAAAAAGGAATTTCCACCCCGACTGTCTTCAGGTGCGGCCTCGATCATGATCACACGGGCGCCGTTCTCGGACGCCGAAATGGCCGCGCATAACGCGGCGTTGCCGGCGCCGACCACCAGAATGTCGGCCTCTGTTACACTATCATTCCCGCTATCCTGCATTGGTGCCTAGCTTTCCATGGTGAGCCCGGTCACATTCGTCCGGTTATCTGTCAACTGTTAACAGTTTCCAATGCGACTATAATAGCCATCTTGTCCCGGTTCAACCGGAAAATGGCCCCTCGCACAAACTTTCGGGCGCCCAGTGCCAATGATGGCGGTCATTTGGCGGATATCGCTCACGGCATCGAGGTCCTCGATCAGCGAAAGAAGCTCGCCCACCGCCTCGGACGTCAGGACTCGTCCGGCACAATTTTTGAATTTCACAGCGAGCACGCCCGGTGGAAGAGGGCTTTCAGGGCCCCGGCCAACCGGCTGGTCGACCCAGGCGGAAACTGTTCGCCCGCCCGTCATCGTTACTGTGACCTCGGCAAAGAAATGCTTGGTATCTTCCATGATCGCCTTGGGATGAGGTTCGGCTACGATCCGTTCCATGACCCGGCGAACATCCGGGTCGTTGAAGGCGCCGCCCTCGAAGTGTTCAATTCCCACACGACCTTCCAAAAGCGCCCGAGCCAAGACGTACTGGACGCTGAATTTGGCGTCGAGCGGTTCCTTAGGATCGGGTCGGTTGGTATGGGCGAGGCGTCGGGGATGGGTCCAGGATACCACGTGGGCAACATTTTCGGCGTTGAGGTCGTTTTCGAGGCGCAATTTGAGCATGGCGTCGATCGCAGGGTGGGTGCTGGCGCAGCAAGGGAATAGCTTGATCGCCAATCCCGGGTCCAAGATGTCAAAGGGATCGGCCCAACCCTCGCCGATACGCTCCGGATCATAGGTTCCGGCTCCGTTGTAGACTTCGAAAAACCCTTGACGGTGTTCGAAGGCATCGGGGCGGGCGGTAAACCCCTGTTCGCTCAGCAATGCCGCCATCAGTCCGTTGCGTGCGCAATGGCCGACATGCAGGGGTTTGGCCATGCTTCCGAAATTTGCCTTGACCCCGGAGGCTAGCGACACTGCAAGCGCCAACGCGGTGGCCGTCCGTTCGGCGTCGAGGTCGATCAACTTTGCAGCGGCAGCTGCGGCACCAAAGGTGCCGAGGGTGCCGGTCGGGTGCCAACCCTTTTCGTAGTGATGGAAATTGACTCCCTTGGCGATTGCGGTTTCGGTCTCGAAGCCGGCCAGATAGGCCAGGATAACGTCCCGGCCCGAGGCGCCACGGGTTTCTCCAAGGGCGATCAGTCCGGGCAGGATCGGCGCCGACGGATGGCCGCCAAGGGTGTTGCTGCAATCGTCGAAATCGAGCGCGTGAGCGGCCGTGCCGTTGACCAACGCCGCATCCAACGCCGAGACCCGTCGGCCAAACCCGAACAGCAGCGCGCCCCCTCCCTGTAGTCCGCCGCCCGGTGCCGGCGCCGCCGCCTCTCCGACGGTCACCATCTGCGCTACCATTTGGGTGCAGGCGGCCTCGGCTCCGGCAATGGTCACGCCCACGGTATCGAGAATTCCCTGCTTGGCCCAATGAAGCGCCTCCCGAGGGATTGCGGCGTGATCGAGGGCAACGATTTTCTTACCCAAATTCAATGCGATATTCATTAGGCGTTCCTCTGTTTGTTGAGGCCCCTATCCCCGTATATCCACTGAAAAAGGGGTAGGCCAACACCGAGAACCATTATTATCCGGACGATGTGGACCGTGCTGACGAAAGCGACTTCGAGCCCGAGGGAAAGCGATATCAGCGTCATCTCCTGAACCCCTCCAGGTGCCATTCCCAACACCAGCAACCCGATATCTATTCCCAGCAGACGGCTGCCGACAACGGCGAAGGCCAATGACATCAGCAGAAGCACCACCGCCCAGCCGATTCCGCCAAGAAATTTTCGCCCGGCCCCGCGCAAACTGATGCCAACGAATCGTACGCCGATGGTGGCGCCGATCACCACTTGAACCGCGGCAACCAGAACCGTCGGCGGGGCAATGTGGCTAAGGTCCGATAGATGGGCAATGGCGCTGAAAAGGATCGGCCCGGTCAGCGGTGCAGCCGGAAACCGAAGCCGTTTGGCGAAAAATAATCCCAGGACACCGCAGGCGAGCAGAATAGCCACCTCGCCGGGATCAGTCAGAGCGGACGCCGTACCGATAATTGTCGTCGATATCTCCAACTCGCCAGCCCACAAGCGAAAGGCGAAGGGGATGGTAAACACGACGACGATGACGCGCGCCAGATGGGCCAAAACCACGGCCCGTATATCGGCCCCCATGCCCGGTGCGATCATGATCAGTTCGCTGATGCCGGCGGGAACCGAAGAGCAGAAGGCGGTCACCGGATCCTGTCCTTGGACCCTTCGGAAATAGACCATGCCGAGCAAGGTCGCGCAGACCAGGAAGACCGCCGTCAGGCCGTATACCGCGATCCATTGCCTCGCCTGTTCGGCCAATTCGACTGTAAACCGGCTGCCGATCAAGACGCCCAGAACCGGAACCGCAATGTTCCGCGCTTGGCGCGGTATGTGGGTTTT
Organism: Alphaproteobacteria bacterium; assembly: GCA_027295145.1. Lineage (GTDB taxonomy): Bacteria > Pseudomonadota > Alphaproteobacteria > JAPULJ01 > JAPULJ01 > JAPULJ01. Next base: position 8,202 of record JAPULJ010000393.1, read on the forward strand.
GCCGTGACTCAAGGCACCGATGAGGGTAAATGCCAGAGACCCCAGCATCCAAGGCAGCGGCGAACCGACCAGATAAAACACCCAGCCACCGAGTGCGCCGATGGCGAGCGTCAGCAGAGCTTTAGAAAACAGATCGTCGCGGCCCTTCGTCATGCGGACGACGTACGACTCGACGATGCCTCCGCAAGGTCGCCCACGGTGTCATGGGCACGGATATCAATCCGTCCGGATCCGGATGCCGGGTGGCACAGCAGGCGCCCAATCTCGGCGGCATCGGGCAAATCCTCCAGGCTGAGAATGGCGTCTCGCAGTTTCCGGACCTGACCAACTGGTAATGCTTTAGCGGCCAAGGTTTCGAACTTGCTGATGACATCGGACGGCTCCGCGAACCGTTTTTCGCTGCCGCGCGCCGACTCGACCGTTTCCTCGAACCGGCTGCCGTCCTCGAGGAACACCTCGACTCGCACCTGATGGCGAAACTTTGATCCCATGGCCGTGATCTCCGGGTCCTCGACCACCTCTACCTTCCGCGACAACTGAATGCGGGCCGGGTCGGAAATCACGTCGTCATCGAATTGATCGACGAAGACATCGCCTTCCAGCAGTAGCGTCGCGACGCAGAAGGGAAGATTGAGCTGGGCCGCGGTCATGCCCTGAGGTTCGTACTTCCAATAGGTATGGTGGAATGTCACCTCCGACGCATGGATGACGATGCGATCCAGTTCGTCTATTGCAAATGGGCGCCGCTCACGGATCAGACGGATGGCGTCGAGCGTTGTGTGGTTCGAACCGACACAGGAATAAAATTTCAATGCAATGCGCAGAGTTTCGAAAGTCGACCCTAATCCGGCAGTCAATAGCTCGCGATCGAAACGATCTCTGGAGCGCGAGAAGGTCGTGCAAAACCCGCCGTAATCGGCTTCGAAAAT
>JAPULJ010000394.1 GCA_027295145.1 Alphaproteobacteria bacterium
GCTGGGCATGTCGCTGGCCTCGATCTTCATCGCCGACACCCCGGAGGCCGTGCCCCGGGAGTTCTTCCTCACCGCCGGCGCCTTCGCCGGGTTGTCGCTGGTCGGCTACACCACCAAGAAGGATCTCTCGGGCATGAGGACCTTCCTGTTCATGGGCGTGATCGGCCTGGTCATCGCCATGGTGGTCAACATGTTCCTCGGCTCGAGCGGGCTGCAGCTGTTGATCTCGGTGGCCGGCGTGCTGATCTTCGCCGGCCTGACCGCCTACGACACCCAGCAGATCAAGCTGATGTATTACGAGGCCGACAGCGGCGAAGTCGCCACCAAGAAATCGATCATGGGCGCGCTCAGGCTCTACCTCGATTTCCTCAACATGTTCATCTTCCTGATGCACATCCTGGGCAACCGAAATTAACGGAAAGCGGCGCACACGCCCGTCAGACGAAGGCCCGGGAGCGCGTCTCCCGGGCCTTCGTCGTTGCGCCCGTGCCGACCGCGGCCGCGTTCAGATGCAGCGCCCGCCGTCGACTTCAAGCAGCGCTCCTTGGCATAAGCGGATGGGATCTTCCCGAGGACCAGCTAGGCGAGGCGCTGAACGGTGTCAATCCAACTCGAAAGCGTCCTTATAATCCTGGGCGAGCGAAGGATCCTGATCTTCCTTGCGAAGAAAACAGTTGCCGATGGCAAGCACCTCGATACCAGTGCCCATGAAGCAATGGAAGGCGTCCTCTGGGGTACAAACAATCGGCTCGCCCCGGACATTAAAGGAGGTGTTGACAAGAACCGGACACCCCGTGCGGCGGTGGAAAGCGGTGAGTAGCGCGTGGTAGCGCGGATTGGTTTCTCTGTGCACAGTCTGGATTCTGGCGGAATAGTCGACATGTGTTACCGCCGGAATATCTGAGCGCACAACGTTAAGCTTTTCGATCCCGAATAATTTATTCTCCGCGTCGTTCATTTGCCTCTGACGCTCCTTTTTCAGGTCGGCTATCAGAAGCATATAAGGAGAATCCGCATTGAGCTCGAACCAATCGCTGGTCTGTTCGCGGAGAACCGAGGGCGCGAAAGGGCGGAACGATTCTCGGAACTTGACCTTGAGGTTCAGGGTCTTTTGCATCGCCGGTGAGCGTGGGTCACCCAAGATCGAGCGTGCGCCGAGTGCTCGGGGACCAAATTCCATCCGTCCCTGAAACCAACCGACTGCCTTTTCCTCTTCCAGTGCCCGCGCGGTGGTTTCGATGAGGCCGTCTTGGTCAAGAACCTCGAACCGAGCACCAGCTTTCTTCAACCGGCGTTCAATCTCCCCCTGTGGAAAGGCGGGCCCAAGGTACGACCCTTGCATCTTGTCGATTCCACTTTCATTGGCGCTGCCGTTTGGCTCACGCCGCTGGCCGAGGAAGCCATAGTAAGCTGCCAGCGCCGCACCTAGCGCCCCGCCGGCATCCCCTGCCGCAGGCTGGATCCAAATCCGCTCGAAAGCCCCATCCCCTAGCACCTTGCCGTTGGCGACACAGTTAAGGGCGACGCCGCCAGCAAGGCAGAGGTTTTTCTGGCCGGTTTGCTTAGCCAAGCTGCGCGTCAACCGCAAAATGATCTCTTCAGTGACTGCTTGAATTGACGCCGCAAGGTCCATATGCCGCTGGTCCAAGAGTTCACTCTCCGGTTTTCGCGGGGGCCCACCGAAGAGCGCATCGAACTTCCGATTGGTCATTGTGAGGCCGGTGCAGTAATCGAAATACGACTGGTCCAGCCGGAAGCTTCCGTCGGGCTTCAAATCGACGAGATGATCCAGGATAGTCTGGGCATACTTTGGCTCGCCATAGGGAGCGAGGCCCATCACCTTGTATTCGCCAGAATTGACCTTAAACCCGGTGTAATAAGTAAAGGCAGAGTACAACATCCCGATCGAGTGCGGCCAATTGATTTCCCGGATCATCTCGAGCTGGCTCCCATGGCCGAGGCTGACCGAGGTGGTTGCCCACTCGCCAACGCCATCCATAGTCAACACCAACGCCTCATCGAAAGGCGATGGGAAAAAGGCACTCGCGGCGTGACTCTGGTGATGCTCCGCGAACAACAGTTTTCGCTCCCAATCAAACCCAGGAGCGTGCTCTTTTAAGATCTTTTGGAGTAGGCTTTTTTGGAACAGCTTCTCCTTTATCCATATTGGTATGGCCATCCTGAAGGAGGCGAACCCGCGTGGAGCAAAGGCCAGGTACGTCTCGATAAGTCGCTCGAACTTCAAGAAGGGTTTGTCGTAGAACACGACATAATCTACATGATCAAGCCCTTCGCCTGACTCTGATAAGCAATAAGTTATTGCGTTACGGGGATAATCGGAATCATGCTTCTTGCGGGTAAATCGTTCCTCCTGGGCTGCGGCAATTATTTGACCATCTTCGATCAGCGCCGCCGCACTGTCATGATAGAATGCCGAGATCCCAAGGATGCGCATGGGCCGCTACCTGGAGAGGGTCAAAAGATCGTATAGATGAAGGGAGCCACTGCTGACCCCTGAGTCAGCACGATCAGACCACCAAAAAGAAACATCATAATGAAGATCGGAAGCAGCCAGAACTTCTTTCTCATTCGCATGAAGAGCCACAGCTCTCTCAGAAACGACATGGTTTTGGCCCGTTCAGAATTGGTTATTCATGGTTTTAGGGTCTGGACCGGGCGGTCTGCGCTCAATCCAATAACTTTTTGCCCCTTTGTCAAGTTTCAAGCGTAGCAGGTCTTTCCCGAGGATGCGCATAGCGACACCCATCGGTGCGAACACTAGAAAGAAAAGTAGCCCCATGACAATCGGATTGACGATATGGTGAAGCAGCAACCCGAATCGCGTCCAAGCCCGGTTCAATGGTGCCAAAAGACTTGGCCGAACTAACGTGAGCACTAAAAACACCATACCTATCAGTAGTGCCCACCACCGTGGCGGGGTATCCTCTAACAATGGCCAGAGTGCCACGACTGAAAAAACCACAGTAAAGACGAAACCGAAGGAACGATCAGAACCTGTTTTGACGTCTCGCCGGTTAAGGTTCTCGTGATGTGCATCCATCTTGCGGTCTCTCACACTACCCGGGCACACTACCCGGGGATGTCCCAGTCGATGTCGAATTGGGAATCCCCAAAACGAGTCTCATTTACTGCAGCTTGGCATAAAGTCTCGGCGCCTGCCGAGCTGGGAGGCGCCCGCGGACCCGGAGCTGCTCAAGGCCTGGGCCCTGAACCTCATGGTGCTGAACGTCTCGCCCCGCAAGTACCGGCGCGCCGTCCGCCTGCCCGAGGGCGACGTGCCGTAGATGTACGGCCTTAAGGCGGGCGATCATGTCCTCGACGCCGCGATCGGCATCGACAGCCAGGGCGCAAAGCTCCATCGTCCGTCTCGGTCTGCCCAAAGAGTTCCGACGCTCGCTCGCTTGCACCGATATCACCGACCAAAGGTTTGTTGCACCTTCATGGAGCATGACTGTCATTCACGTCCACCCACAAATCATCTGTCCCGAAAAAGATAAAACAAAAACAAAGAGTTGGTCACGAGATACCGTTTCCATAGACGTTTCGGTTCCATCGTCACACGGAACAACCACTCCAGTCCGGCCCGCTGCATCCACGCCGGCGCTCGCTGCACGCTACCCGCCAAAAAATCGAATGCGGCGCCGACGCCGATGGTAACGGCCTTTAGCTGTCCCACATGAGATGCCATCCAGAATTCCTGCTTTGGACAGCCAAGGCCAACGAATACGATACCCGCTCCAGATTTCTCAATGCGCGAGACGGTGTCAAGGTCCATTGGCGGGCGTGGTGGCAACTCCGCGGGAGATTCATAGCCTGCAATTATTAAGGTTGGGTAACGGTTGGAAATATTCTTACGCATGGCCGACATGTTTTTCTCGCAGCCACCATAGAGATAGACGGGCATGTGTTCTGCCGCAGCTGCCCGACATAATCGATCCATAAGATCGGGACCGGCTATCCTCTCGGCATCTCTGAATCCTTTACGCCTGAGCACCCAGACTAGAGGCATGCCATCGCTTGTAACCAGCGCTGCACGCTCTATAACCTCGCGCAGATCGTGATCTTGTCGCGCTGAAGCCAACATGTGTACGTTCGCGACGCATACATATCCTCCATCATCGCGCTGGGCGCGTAGCAGGATTTCATTGGCGACTTCATCAAGTGTGCTCGCCGTTACCGGGCATCCAATAACATTTCCAAAGTTTAGCATTTGTCAGCCGGCTTACTTTCTTAGCCTGGTTAGTGTCATCATTTGACTGGGTACCCTACAAATACGTTAAAGATTGTGGTGCCGTGTGATCAGAATGGCTCCAGCGCTGGGAGTGCACAAGACCTTGCGCGACCAGCACGGGCACCCAGCACGGGCACAATGTGTCATGACGTCCTTCTCCAGCATGCCGCGCCGGATCGATCCCGCCCCATTGCGGCATGCTTTGCTCATCGGCTTGGCGATCGTGCCCGTCCGGGTACTTTCCGTGATTTCAATTCCTCTTATCCGAGCTTCAATATGCGTTCTCTTTCTTAAACAAGATGTAAACTGTCATCACGATAATCACCATATCCAACCAAATCGACCAATTATCGATATAGTAGAGGTCGGCTTCGACGCGCTTACGGATCTTCTCGATCGAATCGGTCTCACCTCGCCAACCCTTCACCTGTGCCCAGCCAGTGATGCCCGGTTTAACCCGGTGCCGGGCTGCGTACTCATCGACAACCTCGGCAAACAGGCGGCCCTCCGCCTTGGTCGCCGCGGCGTGCGGGCGCGGTCCGACCAGCGACATGTCGCCGCGCAGAACGTTGAAAAGCTGCGGAAGCTCGTCCAGGCTCGACATACGCAAGAACCGGCCGACACGCGTTACCCGTGGGTCGTCCTTTGTGGTCTGCACTTCGCAATCCGGGTCCGCCATGGTTGCGTACATGGTGCGGAATTTCCAGACCTCGAACAGATTGTAATTGAAGCCATGGCGTTTCTGCTTGAAGAACACAGGTCCCCGCGAATCAATCTTGATCGCGAGCGCAATCAACAGCATAAGCGGTGCAGCAAATAGCAGGATCAATGCCGCAAAAACCCAATCTTCAATGGTCTTGGATACGTTTGCCCATCCCGATATAGGGCGGTCAAATATATGAAACATGGGAAGCTTCGTCACCCGGCTGACTGGACGATCCGGAAATTCGAAACCTATCAAGTCTGGTGCGAGATGGATTGAGACCGGTGTCATCGCGAGGCGAGCAATCAACTCGCGCAACCGATTTTCCGCATGCCAAGGAATGGCGATAAAGACCTGATCTATCATATTGCGGCGGATTAATTCCATCAGGTGGTCGGTATCGCCAAGGAGCTCGTAGCCTCCGGTTTTCAACGAAATACGGGTCTTGCGATCGTCAAAGAAGCCGACGATGCGGATACGAGCGTCGCCAACTTGACTCAGATGTGCAGCGAGTTTTTCTCCCTGTTCGCCGGCACCAATGACCGCGGTGCGCTGCGCGAACCGGCCCTCGCGCGCCAAACTGAGGATCCAGCGACTGAGAATAATGCGCCCGAAGCTCAAAATTCCGGCGGTCGCGACAAACCATGTGATCACCCAGACTCGCGAATAGAAGCCGGAAATCTTCAGCGCAAAGGCGGCAAATAAGAGTACAAAACCGGTAATCCCCCATCCCAGCAATATGCGGTTCAGCCGGAGCCATTTGGAGAACAGAAAATCGCCATCGTAGGCACCAAGCCATTGGAAGAGAATGCCTGACGTAATAACCCCCATCAGGAGTGCGGCGAGGTACTGGGTACTCACCCCTCGGCCAGAGTAGATATAGATAAAATAAACGCTTAACCCGACAAGACCGACGGGCAGTATATCAAGAACCCGGAGACAGCCGCCGACGACTGCGGCTGAGACCGGCTTTGCATGCCTATTCGCCGCCGCTACGTACGGTACCTCCATCGCTAAGTCCATTCTTTCTTCCTTCCTCGTCCCGTCCAAGACACTGACTGTTTCGGTAATCCCTTGAACGCTTATTCTTGCTCCCGGCGCGGCCGCAGGGCCCCAATCGTTAATATTCCGCTAATCCCAGTTTGTGAGAATTTCCGACAAAATTCAATAAAAGTCGTCGCAAATAATATACACATATTTATGAGTTTCGCATCCGGATGTTAAAAGAAGAAGTTCTTTGGTTAACCAATGCATCATTATTACCTCATGTTGAGACCATATTGGTTAACGCAGAAAGTATTTAGAAATATTCACGCCCGGAAACGGAATAATTATCCGGCGACTCTCAGAATAGCCGGGCCTCCCGCGACCGCGCCGACCACCCCAACCCGAGGGTTCCGCCACCAACACATGGCGATTCAGAGAAAAAACCACAGCGCCGGTGCCGGCATCCGCGGAAAGCCGTAGGGAGTTTCGCCATGAAGCCGGTACGGAGATTGGAACGTGCGCCCTGGGGCGCACGGATTTCCACGATCGGGTCGCGTTTCGAACGTGAACCCCCGATTCACGCGAATAATCCCGGCGCCCTGGGGCGCAGGGATTTCCACGATCGGGTGCTGGGAACGGCGCCGTCTTCTGCGCCGGTCGCTGGGCGCGGCGCCTTTAAAGGAGGATGATCTCGACCCGTCGGTTGGCCGGCTCGCGCACGCCGTCGGCGGTCTGGACCGCCGGTTCGGCCTCGCCGCGCCCGGCCACGCTGATGCCGCCTTCCTTGACGCCGCGGGCAATGAGCGCCGAGCGGACCGCGTCGGCCCGGCTCAGGGAGAGCTGGAGGTTGTAGTCCTCGGCCCCCGAGCGGTCCGCGTGCCCGGTGATCGTGTAGTCCACGATGCCGAGATCGTCGGCCGTGGCCACGGCGTCGTCGATCACGCGGTTTCCGGCCCCGTCGACGACCGCGCTGTCGAAGGCGAAGTAGACGATGAAGGGCTCGGGCGCCGCGGCGATCTGCGGCATGGGCTCGGGCGCCGCGGGGCTGCCTGCCGGCTTGCGGAACTCGGTCAGGCGGAAGTAGGTCACCGCCTCGAGATCCGCCATGGCTTTCTCGAACTGGCCCCTGCAGCGCTCGAC
>JAPULJ010000395.1 GCA_027295145.1 Alphaproteobacteria bacterium
AGTTTTCCTCGTTAATAAACGATTGCACCTTCGACAATTCGACCTTGATTTGCGTTGGCGTGAGCGGATCGAGACCGAGATTCACTGCCCGAGCGGGGGTGAAAAGCACGGCAATAACCATCATGCCCACAGATGCCGCAATAAAGTGTCTACGCATCAATTCGTCTCCCGGTTGGTCTGGCCGGAGCCCCCACGCTCTCTTTGGATTACATTCATGGCCTTCCACAGCCGGACGGCCCAATTATGATGGGATTGTAGTTCCTTTCGCTATGTCGGAAAATAGTAGTCGGGAATGCCGACGCTGACAATTTTGTCCCGGATGCCAGATGTCCGGTTTGGGTCAGAAACGGACATTAGCCGTTCTGGATTTTATGTCCGCTATAGCCCCGATAACGGACATAAATCCGCGAATGTCCGCTTTCGGGGTAAGAGCGGACGTGCCTAGCGGTCACTGCTGACGCCTGTTCCTAGCCAAAACCGGAAGTTGGAGATTCCTTATTGCGATAGCCATCTCGCATCAGAGGTCATCTTTAATTGCGATACCTTCGGGCTTGGTCCGAAGGAGCACGCTCAACGGCAGCGTTAGAAGCACCGCGCAGGCCATCGCCAGCATTGCTGGCGCTAGTCCGAATTGGTCGCCGATGGTGCCGAATACGATTGGACCAGTAATCCCAGCCGCGCTGGATACCGAATAGATGAGGGCAAATCCGCGGGATTGTCTGTCGCGATGAACAAGATCACTGACCGAACCATAGGTCACGGTTGACGAGCCCTGGAGCACCACACCAAGCAGCGGCAACACTAGGAACGCGATCAGGTTTGGTGAGAGCAGAACTGCTACGATTCCCAAGGCGGTCAGGCACTGCACCACGATCAAGGACTTCCTCCCCCCAATTCGGTCCACCAGAAAGCCGCAACCGAGCTTGCCGAAAATCCCTCCGGCCAACGTCAGCACCACGGCAAAAACTGCGAGACTGATCGGCACCTGTTTCTCAGCCATCAGGAACGCCAAGAAAGTCAGGAAGCCACTCTGCACAGCCAAGTCCAGGAACACGATGACGGTGAGTCCTGCGAAACCGCTGCGATCTCGAATACCCCATCCGATTTTCTCCGACGGGTAGCCTTCATCCGTGTCATTAACCGGACGGTCACCGACGCCGAGGCGGCGAAATATTAGAAACACTGCAACTGCCGAAACTAGTGCCAGCGCTCCAAACCCAGCGACCGTGTAGTTCCAAGTGAAACCCACACCGATTGCCAGTGTGAACGCTGCGGCAAAGCCCAACTTTCCGGCGTCTCCGGCCGCATTGTATGTGCCGAGTGCGGCACGCCGCCTCCCGTCTTGAAACAACCCCGTGATAAGTGAGGATGACGGTGCATGCTGAAAGGCCGCGCCCAGTCCCGCCAGGAAAAGGCTGAACGCTATTGCCACGACGCCAAGCGATCCAGCGAGAAAGAGATACGCAAAGCCCGAGCACGCGAGACCAAATACAAGCAGAGTGCGCTCACCAAATCGCTCAGCCAGCACCCCCGAGGGGATTTGAAGCAGCGTCATCGCACTGCTGAAGGCCGCCCGTAGGACGCCGACCTGGACGTAGCTGAGCCCAAACACGGGCGCCAGGACCGGCAGGAGCACATATACGGTGGCGTATAATCCGTCCTGAATGGCGTGAATGCCGCACGCTGTCGCCAGAGAAATGCGACGGTGTTCGATTTGTTTTAGAATAGCGACCATCAATCCATAGACTACGTCATTGCGGTGCCGAAGTTATGCTCGATGTGGCTAAGCGAGGCTCCCCAAACCACTCCGACCAATGCTTGCAGCGCCGCATCCACGGACACCGACTGCGTAAAGAAGCGTGACCCACGCGGTGACGAAACCAACGGGACCGATAACAAAACCAACAGGAGCTTGACTCACATGCCCAATTAAGGAAGCGGACGTTTATGCCCAGGATTGCTGTGACGATATCACCGGAACGCCTCGCCAAGCATCGACGAGTAGAGTTGGTTTTCTCCTGTTCGTCCGCGTGACGTTTTCGGTGTCCGTGTCTCAATTTTTGAGTCCAGACGCCCAGTTTCCAAACCGGACCGAGGCATCATCAAGACCCTGATCGAAGTTCTCAACCAGCGTGAGACCATCGTGATGACTATTCGAATCATGAACCTGTTTGCATTTCGGTCGACCGAAGGATGCTAAAGAAAGCGAACTAAGGTCGAAAAATCCAGGACCGCCACCATCGCGCAAGGCTCCCGATCGCCTTCAAGCCATGCCGCCGGCGCACGCCCGGCAGCCCGCTATTCGCCTGGCAGGCCCTTCTCGGCATCGTCGACGGCCGCTTCGACGCGCCAGCCATTGCGCGACTGTCGCCACAACATGTACCCGGCGAGCAGAAACAAGGCTAAGGCAAGCGCCGGTCTGACGGTGCCATCCATCAGAAACAGCGGCAGCGACAGCGCGAGCGATAGCGCCGCCGGATAGAAGAGGGTCCATTTTTCCTTGCCGCGGCGTTTCTGGTAAAGCGGGAAGAACATCGAAAACAGGCCGAGAATGAGGAAAAACAGCGACCACGGCCGGGTTAGGAACAGTAAAAGATCGTCACTCGTGGAAAGCGACCGGTTGAGGTTGAGCTCGGCAATGTGGCCGAGGACCACGCCCAGAATCATCGGCGCCAGCGGGAACCTCAGCAACTTCATGCAATAGCCGATGATGCCGAAAATCAAGAGCGTCCAGATGTCGAAGGTGATGTTGTTAAGGGCGAATATGCCGATGGAGCAGTAAACCAGGATAACGGTCGCCAGAATATACATGCGCAATCGCGTCACCAGGACAAAGGCGCGCAGGCACACTGATTGCAAACCGACCATGATGAAATTAGCGACGAAGAAGGCGATGAAGATGGAATATGCGATGGTCGGCTGTTCGGTGATGAAGGTCGGACTGGGGATCACGTCATGGATCAGCAACGCCCCCAGCATAATGGCTGTAACGATATCGCCGGGAATGCCCAATGCCATCATGGTTATCAGGGCGCCGCCGGCGGTTGCGTTGTTGGCGGATTCCGGCGCGACGATGCCGTCAATGCAGCCGGTGCCGAATTGTTCCGGCGTTTTGGAGGCTTTTTTGGCCTGATCATAGGCCAGGATATTGGAGATCGAGCCACCGGCGGCCGGCAAAATGCCGGTAAAAACACCAATCATCGAGGATCTGAAAAGGTTCCTCCAGCGGCTGAGGACGGCGCGGATGGCTTGGCGATGTTCGATGCGCACAGCTTCGGTACCCGCCGGCATCAATGGCAATTTCGCCTTGACCCGATCCTGAATATCGGTCAGCAGTTGGGAGAAGGCGAAGAGCCCGACCAGCACCGGTAAAAACGCAAATCCCTGTTCCAGCGCGTCGCTACCGAAGTTGAACCTTTCGACGCCATTGATCTCGTCGGAGCCAACCGTCGCCACCAGGAGGCCGAACGCGCCGGCGATCAGGCCCTTGACCAGATCGTCGCCGGCGAGGCTCGCGGTGATGGTCAGGGCGAAGAGGACCAGGGAGAAGTAATCCCAAGGACCAAACTCAAGGCCTATCCTGGCAAGCTGTGGAGCCACCGACATCAACAAAACGGCGCTAATCACGCCGCCGAAGAATGACGACCACACACCGATACCCAGCGCCAAGCCGGGCTGGCCCTTGCGGGCCATGGGAAAACCGTCGAACGTCGTCGCCACGGATGATGGCGTGCCCGGTATGCCGGTCAGGATGCCTGCCATCAGTCCGCCCGAGAGTCCGCCGACAAAAACACCGAGCATGGTGGCCAGCCCTTGAACCGCCGACATGCCGAAGGTGAACGGCAATGTCAGCACGATGGCCATGGTGATGGTAAACCCGGGTATGGCGCCGGCAATCAATCCCGCCGCCACGCCGAGGAACATCAAGCCGATGGTTCGAATATCGGCGAGCGCAGTGATGCCAAGAACGATATTGTCGAAGATTTCAATCATGGCGGCACCTAGAAAATCCTCAACAGCTCACCCTCGGGCAAGAAGACATGCAATCCGAAGGTGAAAACTGCCCACATGAATCCGACCGTGGCCAGGGCGATGGCGGCGTGGCGGATGAGACCTTTGCGGTCCCAGCCGCCGAGCAGGGTAAGGGTGATGAAGACGAATAGGACGCCACCAATCAACATGCCTAAATACGGCAGCGTCGCGACAAATACGGCGAAGGCGCCAAAACAAATGAAGGCGTTCAAATGATCATGAAAAAACCGAATAAGACCACTTCGTTGGCTGGAGCCTTCCGAGGCCGGCGCCAGCGCGTGCGACTGGCGCAGAGAATTGACGAAATAAATCACGCAGATGACCGTCAGGGCGGCCAAAATGAACCGTGGCCACAGCTCTGATCCGATGGTGCCATAGCTGGTTTCTCGGATGGTGAATGTCGCGGCGATGAAGACGCCGCACATCAGAAGCAGCAAGATGGCGACGATGCTGTCTCGGTTGAGGCGCATTACGCTTTACCGGAAAATCCTGCCAACAAATGCATCAGGGGCGGACCGGATGATCCGCCCCTGGTCCATGCAGCGAAATTATCCGCCCTTGTACATGCCCACCTTGGTGGCGATCCCCTTCCACAGATTAAACGTGGACGACCAGTATTGTTTCGACTCGGCCGGGTTTTTAAAGGCGACAGTGGTGCCTTTTCTGCCCAGCGAGTCGATAATTGCCTGGTCGGAGGCGGCTTTCTTGAACACCTCCCCCCAATGGGCGATCTTATCGGCTGGCGTTCCCTTGGGCGCCGAGATGCCGCGATAGGTGCCGTCAACCAATTTGATGCCCTGCTCGGTCATAGTCTTGACATTGGGGATCAGCGGATGGCGTTTTTCGGTAAAGATACCGAGAGCCTTGAGCTCCCCCGACTGAATGTTCTTTACCGCCGCGGCGAGATTGATTTCACCGACCTGGATATGCTTACCCATGAGCGCCGTCATGCGCTGGCGGGTGCCGTCGTAGGACACGTGCTTAAACTTGATGCCCGCAGCATCTTCAAGCAGCAGGAACCAGAAATGGCTGGTCGAACCCAAGGTGCCGCCGGCGAGGATGGTGCCTGGCGCCTTTTTGGCGGCAGCCACCAATTCATTGACATTGTTCCACGGCACGCTCGAATTGGCACCGATGATCGGTGACGTCTGGGTCAGCATGACGACCGGTTCAAACGCGTCCCATGTAAAATCGACACGGCCGGTGAGAAAACTGGTCAGCGCACTTTGGTGGATGGCGAAAAGCGTGCAGCCGTCGGGCTTGGCCTTGCGCGCCTCCTTGGCGCCCTTGTTGCCGCCCTGGCCGCCGATATTGACCACCTGCAGCTGGGGTTTGGCGCCGGATTTGTTCACCGCATCGGCGAAAATCCGGAATATAATGTCAGTGCCGCCGCCGGCGCCCCACGGCACGATCAGCCTGGCCGTGTTGCAGGAAAATTCAGCGGCGTGCGCGGGTGCAATGCCCAGACCCGGGGCAATGCCCTGGCCCGGAGTGACACCCAAGGCGGCGGCGAACGCGATCGCGCCGACACCAGATAAAGCGATGTTTTTCAACATGAAAGCCTCCCTGTTGTTTCATCGATTTGTTGGGTTTCTAGTAACTGAACTCGGTGGAAACATACGATATCGAATCTGGCACCAAATTAAAGTAATATTTTGTACGGCGGCGCGGATTTCCCGTTCAGTCGAGCGCAGGCACCGTACCAATCTGTGGTTCAGCCGGACCCGTCACGATATGTTGATCCCTAGGCGAGCGGCGGAAAAGGAGATTTTAACGGCATGTTAGCGGCGCCCGAGAACGGATTGAAAATCGGAATTGCCGGTCTCGGCGCCATCGGTGGCGTCCTCGTCGAGCACCTCATGGACGGTGTCGACGGGCTGACCTTGA
>JAPULJ010000396.1 GCA_027295145.1 Alphaproteobacteria bacterium
GTGCTCTCGGGCTCGCACCTGCCGCTGGTGACCGAGGTGATCGCGGGCCTCGCGGCCGCCGGCCTCGCCCACGTACCAGTCGTGGTCGGCGGCATCATCCCGCCCGAGGATGCGGAAGCGCTCAAACAAGCCGGCGCCGCCGCCGTTTACACCCCCAAGGACTACGAACTAAACGCGATCCTGGAAGAGATCGTGGCGATCGTGGCGAAGGCGACAGAGTGAGGGCGGCGAGGTGAGGCGCTGACGAAGTTCGCGATGCCGCAAACTCAGGATGTAAGCCCCTCGCCCTTGGTCATGAATCCCATGTGTTGTTCGGCTGCATCGAGGCCGCCTTCGCCGGGTTTCCAGGACACCTTGCCGTCTCCGTCCCTATCCCGGCCGGCGAGCATATAGGCCGCCAATTGCTGGATCTTCTTGACCAGCGGCACCGCTTGTTTGGCGGTCTCCGCTGCCTGCACCAGCTTGCCCAAGCGAACGATAATGTTGGCCCAGGTCACGACGTTGTTGGTACTGGCGCCAACGTGGACGGCATGGGCCTTAACATTGTCGCTGGCGCCGTTGCTCTCGGCCGCGAATCCGACGTGCGCTTCGGCGCCACCTGCCGCCTTGACCACACCGTAACCGAGGCCCGGACCCTTGGGCTCGATGCTGGGATCGACCGCGTGCAGGATGTGGCCGATATGGGTTTTCATCCACCCCAGGTCTTCCGGTTTGCTGGCGGCAAATCCAGCGTGCTGCGCGGCGACCTTCGCTTCGGCGATGGCGGTCGGAAGCAATCCCATACTGTCGGGCGTGTCTTTCCAGCCGGTCATGACGTGGCCGATGTGGACATGGGACATACCATCGTCCTTCATGGCCATATCGCCGGCACAGCCGGTCACTATAACCAACCCGAACGTCAGTGCGATCGCGCGTGTGTAATTCATACGTCTGCCAAGCTTGGAATGCATTTTTTGACTCCCCCTTGCTATGTGAATCTCAGCAGGACCAATCAGAGGCATTAAGCCTTTTTTTGTCCCACAACGCAATCTGTCCCGATTTTTCACTCAGCCTGTATTACGCAGGATGAGTCGAATGCCTTCGCTGGCCTGTTCGAACAGGCGCATGGGGTTCGACATGTTCTGCCGGAACAGCCTGAACAGGATGCGTGGTCGTAGATAGAACCGCCTGTTGAAGCGTTTGCGCAGCGCCAGAATCGTTTCCGGTCCCAGGGTGTCGCTGGAAACAACGACCACTTCGCCACTCTGATCCATATTTGCAAGCTGGTCGGATATCAGCCCGTCCGCGATCATTTCCTGTCGCAGCGTGGTTCCCGCTCTGGGGATCGCTGTATGAACCGAGAGATAGTCCGGGTCGAGATCGCAGATAAAATCGATGGTCGCTTCGATGTCTTCCTCGCTCTCGCCTGGCAGACCGACGATCACGGTCGCGACGGTTTCAAGACCCGCTTCGCGGCAAAACGGGAACGCGGCTCTCATTTCATCAGTCGTGAAGTCCTTTTGGATGGAATCGAGGGATTCGGGTTTGGCTGTTTCCACACCCATGATCACGGTATGACATCCCTTCGCCGCCATCATTTTAGCCAGTTCCAGATCGATGCAGTCCGGCCGCGTAAAACAGGTCCAGCTAAATCTGTCCGGGCCATCCGGGAGCAGGGCGAGGACGTCCATGGCGCGGGCGCGGTTGATCGCGAATGTCTGGTCCCAGAGCGCGAATTCGCGAATTCCCAGACTCTGCAAATGCTTTAGCTCCGCGTCGATCTCGTCCAAGGGCCTTCCATGGTAGTGAAGCGACGCCATGACGCAAAAGGAGCATCGGTACGGACAGCCAAAATCCGTCAATACGCTCGCGAACGGCCGGCTGCGGGCGAAGGGAAAGCGATAGGGATAGTCCCTGAACAACTCGTGCGGCGGCAGACCGAGGGCAACCACCTTTCCTTTGCCGAAGGGCTGGGCGACGATGTCGTCGTCGGTCCGGTAAATCAGATCGTGCAGACCTTCCGTCTCGCCCTCCGCGTAGCGCGCCGCCGACTGGGATGAAAAATCCAGGGCGGCGGCGTCCAGCAGACCGGCCTCGATCCATTCGCGCCCGTGCTCGCGCAGGACATCGCCGCTACCGATCAGCCGGGCCTGCGGCACGCGCCGGCGGAGAGTCTTGAGAAACTCGGTGTCTTCATCGACAGAGACCGCGCCGACCAAAACGAAGATTGCGTCGGGCGCCATCCCTTCGATTTGCGAAATCGTGGATTCGACGCTCAAGCCCTGTACGATGGCGTCGATCGCCTGGGTTCGCCAGCCGCGTTTGCTGAACACAGCACCCGCGTGCAACAAATCTATCGGCGGGAATGTGTATCCGGTTCGGGAAACCTTGCTACAGTAATAGTCCCGGATATAAACAAGCCGGCCGGGTGGATTCAGGAGAAGTACCGATCGTGGAGATTTCATCAGACGAGTCTCGAAAAAAGCGCGTTGCACTCATCTCGCTGCAACAAGTAGAGAGATTCTTCGGCAATATAGTATGCGCGCTCGCGCATATACCAGCGAAATTCATTCCAAAGCCCCGGGACATGAACCAGGAGACTATCAATTTCAGCGTGTTTCATGCTGGCTCATTGACAGCACATTAACTGATTGGAATGGCTAGTATTAATGGCCATGTCAGTTTCACCTTGTTTCAAGACGCCCCGCGCCGTATCATCTTTCTTGTCACCCTATTATCACCCGAAACCTTGACGGGAGAGGTGCCAACCATGCCAAAACGAAACTCGAAATACCTGACCGAACCCGGCATTTCGAAGATGGCGCGCGCGGCGAAAGGCAAGCGGATTGAGCGGTTCGATTCCGGCGCCGATGGCCTGTGTCTGCGCATCACCGACAGGGGCTCCAAGACGTGGTGTATCAGCTATCATTTCCCGGACGAAGACGGCGCGATCAAGCACCACCGGTTCACCATTGGACCCTGGCCGGCGATTGGCGTCGCCGAGGCGCGGGACACCGCGCGGCTGGTCAAGTCACAGGCCAGGGCCAGGATCGACCCCAAGTCCGCTCGTGAAGCCGCCTGGGAGAAAGAGCGCGCCGCGATCAAGAGCAATGTTCGCAAAAACTTCAAGGCTATCGCCGAAAATTATATCGCGCTCGAAGTGCCCGGGCTTAGTCGCGGGGCTGAGTCCGAGTCCATAATCCGCAATAGACTTATCCCGAAGTGGGGAACCCGACAGACATCCGACTTG
>JAPULJ010000397.1 GCA_027295145.1 Alphaproteobacteria bacterium
CATCCAATGGTGGGGCCCCAAGGGTGTCACAGTCGCCGAGCACGCCTTCGATATGCGGCCCGGCGGGCACTGGCGCACCAACAAGCGCGGCCCGGACGGTGTCGACCACATCGCCAGCGGGGTCTACCACGAGCTATCCCCGCCCGAACGGTTGGTCATGAGTTGGGCTTGGGAAAGCGCCGGGGTACGCGGCCACGAAACGTTGCTGACGATCGAGTTCAAGGATCTCGGCAATCAAAGGTGCGAGCTGCACTTGACCCAGGAGCTGTTCGAGAGCATCGATTCCCGCCGCCGCCACGAGGAAGGCTGGTGCAGTTCGTTCGAATGTCTGACCGACTATTTGGGCGAGGCATAGCACTATGACGTGGGCTGAGGTCGGATGATGACCCGGCTCTGCTTCGCCACCACGGCGCCGCAGGCGCCTAATCATAACACCGCCGAATAACCGGCGGGGTCAACGAGACGGAACTAAAACACCACCGGCACACCATATGGCCGGCGTACTAACAGGGAGGAAAATGGCTATGTCTGAAGTCACGATTATCGGGATCGGCGCGGCGTCCTACGTACGCACTGCAATGATGATCTGCGAGGAAAAGGGAGTGAGCTACGATTTTGAAACCATCGAGTTTCACTCGCCGGCCCATCTTGAGGCTCAGCCCTTCGGCAAGATGCCCGCTTTGCGCCACGGCAACTTGCTGCTCCACGAAACCGTTGCCATCGGTGTCTATATCGACCGGACTTTTGAAGGGCCGGCGCTGCAACCGGACAGCGCGCTGCAACAGGCGCTGATGTTCAAATGGATTTCCTCCATAGCCGACTATGGCTACCAGAACCTTATTCGCGATCTGGTGATACCGCGGCTTGTCGGCCCCTCGCGAGGTCAGGAACCGGACGAGGACGCGATAAAGGCAAGCCTGCCGAAGATCGAAGTATTCCTAAAACAAGCCGAGGATACCCTAGCCGGTAGCGACTATCTCGCCGGTAATTCGGTCAGCCTTGCCGACCTGTTCCTGGCGCCGATCATCGCCTCGGTAATGCGAACGCCGGAAGGCCAGGCTATGGTGCCACAGTACAAATCGATCACGCGCTGGTTCGAGGCAATTTCGGCGCGGCCTAGCTTTGCCGCCGCCCACCCGCCGCCTGCGCAGGCAGCGGCCGAATAAACCTGCGGTCTGTCACGGCCGTTGTCCCAAGAGGGTGGCTTCTAAAGCCGCCCTTATTTTGTCCTCTATCCCTAATAACAAGCCGTGTACCATTCTCCGAAATTAGCATTCGAGGAGAGGTTTAGCGCCGCCGAACGCGGGCGTCCTGCACTCGATTGGGGTGTTACCAGGCTTCGCAACCAAAAGCTTAGAAACCAAATTATAATGGGTAGAAATACGTACAGATTAGGCGTATATATTAATCGCCAAAAAAGTGTATTTTGAAATACACATTTTTATTGGGGTTTACTGTGCCGAGTGTTTCTATTTATGGATCGAAATCGGCATCGTATGTGCGATCCGTACTCTTGATGTGTGAGGAAAAAGGGATTGATTACATAGTCGAACGGGTCAATTTCGGTTCCGACGCCCACTTTGAAATTCATCCCTTCGGAAAGCTCCCAGGTTTCCGCCACGGCAACATCAAGCTCTACGAAACAGTCGCCATCGGCGTTTATATCGACGAAACTTTCGAGGGGCCGCCCTTGCAGCCGCTTGATAAGATGGCCCGCGTACAAATGTTCCAGTGGCTGTCTGTGGTCGGGGATTATGGTGCCCAATATCTCATTCGCGAACTTGCTCTGCCGCGCATCGTCGCCCCCTTGCAAGGCGAAACACCTGATGAAGACGCGATCAGGGAGAGCCTGCCAAAAGTCGAGCGCTTTTTTGGCGTTGCCGATGCCGCTTTAAGGGAACGCGCCTATCTTGCCGGCCCGGAGATCAGCCTCGCCGACTTAGTTCTCGTACCAATGATCGCCACTGTCCTGCAGACCCCGGAAGGTCGGGATATTGTACCCCGCTTCGCTGCCGTGGAGCACTGGTTCGAAACCATGGCGGCACGACCGAGTTTCGCTGCCGCGCATCCGCGACGCCCGGCGCGAATCGAGGCGGCGTAGACGAACTATCCAAATATTGCGGGTGTTTCGTTCAAGCATTGACGTCGATGACGGTGCGGCCCCGGATCTTGCCCTCGAGGATGGCCTCGCCGAGATCGGGGAGCCTGGCGAAGGGCTCCACGGTGGTAATCGCATCGAGCTTGTCGGCCGGCATATCTGCGGCCAGACGCGACCAAGCTTCCTTGCGTAGTTCCAAGGGGCAGAAGTTTGAGTCGATGCCAAGCAGGCTCACTCCGCGCAGAATCAATGGCAGCACCGTCGTCTTGAGATCGTTGCCGCCGGCATTGCCGCATACCGCGAGCGCGCCGTGGGCAACCGTTTGGGTAATAGCGCGGGCGAGCGTGATTCCACCGACCGTGTCGATCACCCCCGCCCAGCGGGCTGCCTCCAGAGGGCGGACGCCAGGCTCGGCGAGCTCACTGCGATCGACAATGGTGCCGGCGCCGAGCGATTTGAGGTATTCGTGGGTCTCCTGCCGGCCGGTCGAAGCGGCGACGCTGTAACCAAGCTTGGCGAGCAGCGCGACAGCAACGCTGCCGAGCCCACCGGCAGCACCGGTCACCAACACATCGCCGTTGTCGGCCGCAATCCCCGCCCGCTCCAGCGCTATCACCGCGAGCATAGCGGTAAAGCCGGCGGTGCCGTGGGCCATCGCCCGTTTGAGGTCGAGCCCGGCGGGCATCTTGACCAGCATGTTGGCGTCCAGCCTGGCTTTCTGGGTATAGCCGCCCCAACGGCGCTCTCCTAACCCCCAGCCAGTGGCGATAACTTCGTCGCCGGGCTTGAAGTCGGTCGAGTCTGAAGACTCGACTGTGCCTGAAAAATCGATCCCCGGAATATGCGGGTAGATACGCACCAGCCGCGCTTGCCCTTTGAGGATCAGCCCGTCCTTGTAGTTAAGGTCGGAATAGGCCACGCGCACGGTGACCTCGCCGGCCGGCAAATCGCCGTCGTCGAGATCTTTCCAGGTCTGCCTGACCTTGTTATCGACATGATCCAATATCAGTGCCTTGAACGTCATCGTCACTCCCCTTGTATAAAGCGTTTGAACCGATAGATCCGTTGTTCAGCCGTCCTCAGCCTGGCAGTCAATAAACCGCGCCGTCGCACCGGTCGGCTATTCAATTAGTTCGTCCTCGCGCATTACCACGGCCCCGTCGGCGTCAGACAGGTACCGCCCTCGTTGACGAGATCGGAAGGCGCGGTCATAGAGGATTATCCTCGGCCTGTTCATTCTGCTTTGCGTCTTCGAGCACCGCCGCGAACAGGGCAAGATGGCGAGCGACACCGGCAACTTCGGTGTAGTCAAGTTCATATGATCGGCGGCCCTCGCGCGCGAGCGTCGCGGATCTATTCGGATTTGTAACCAGCCCGGCGATGGCGAGCGCCAACGCCGGCGGGTCGTCGATCGGCACCAAGAGTCCGTTGAAGCTGTCCTCGATCAAATGGCTCGGGCCCTGGCTCGCCGCGGCGATAACCGGCAAGCCCTGCATCCATGCTTCGAGCAGCACGTTGCCCAAGGGTTCGTGACGCGAAGGTATGACGAAAATGTCGGCTGCGGCAAATAACGGCGCCGGATCTTCCTGCCAGCCAAGGAAGCGAACCCGGGCGCCGATGCCCAAACCTGCTGCCAGACCTTCAAGTTCGCCACGCTGCGGCCCGCCGCCGGCCAGCCACAGATATACTTCCGGAATTTCGGCGATCGCGCGCAGTAGCACATCAAAGGCCTTGTTTTTATGCAATCGGCCAAGGGCGAAGACGAGCGGCGCATTATCCGGGGTATTTAGCTTGTCGCGCGCCAAGGGTGCGGCAGTGCGCTCCACGACGAAGTTGGCAATGTAGTGAGCGCGCGAGCGCGGCCACCCCTTGCCGACAACGTAATCGACCAGACCAGGCGTGTTGCAGATCAAGTGCCGGCAACGACGAAAATATTTGAGATCGTAGTAGCCGCCGAGGCGTCCGATGGTGATGAAGCTCTTGCCTGCGGTGATGCGCGCGCGCGGGGTGAAGCGGCTAGCCCGGCTCATATAGGTGATGAGGATGTCGGGCTCGAATCGGGCCGTCTCATTGCGAAGGATCCGGCGCGTCCGCAGATCGAAACGGCCCCCGAAAGGGGCCGGCACGGGGTCGAGCCCGGCCTGCCTTAGCGCCGCCATACGGGCCTCGTTGGGGCGCGTGACGACTGACTGCGGAACTCCTGCGCGGTGCAGTGACACACACAGGCGTACGAAATAATTCTCAGCCCCGCCCCATTCCGCCCCGGCCATCGCCTGTAGGACGCGCGGGTAGCTAGCCCCGCTCATTCGGGGTCCAGCTTGGCGCGCAGCCAGGAAAGCACCGGATAGATTGCGGCGAACAGCGCGATCAGGAATCCGTATCCGCCCTCGCGGTAGCCCTTGCGTGCGATATAGCATTTCCAAAACCGGGTGAAGATGCGGCGCACATTTCGCGCGAAACTTTCCGGCATACCGGCTTCGCGCAGGTCCTTGGCCCGCGCGGCGGTATAGCGGTCGAGGCGGCGGATCATGTCGCCGACATCTCGGTCGACATAGTGGATCATCGAGCTCTTGAGCCGCCCCTGGCGCTCACCCAGCGTGACCTTGGGATGGATGCGCTGATCGCCCCAGTGCTTGCTGCCCTTGGAGAACAGGCGGGCGGTCGCCAGCACCCCCCAGGCGCCACCCCAGCCGTGGCGCACAAGCCGCTCGCCAATATAATTGTCGAAAGGAATGAGGAAGTGGCCTGGGTCGGCCGATGCGATCACGGAATAGATTTCCTCCGCCAGAGCAGGGCTAACCCGCTCGTCGGCATCGACCTCTAAGATCCAGTCGCCCGAACAAGCGGCAATCCCGGTGTTGCGGCGTTCCCCTTCGATCTCCCAGGCGCCTTCGATCAGGTGTTTGGAGAAACGAGCGGCAATTGCCTTCGAGCCGTCGGTGCACTTATCCAAAACGACGACGATTTCGTCGGCGAAGGCGAGCCTTTGCAGGCACTCGGCGAGTTGCGCTTCCTCGTTGTGGGCGACGACCAGGGCCGAGAGGCTGGGGCCGCTCATCGGCCCGACCCCGAAACCCGCACCCACAAGTCACGCGTCGCCGCTTCGGCTTTCTCCACGGCGAGGCTATCCATTAGCGTCCCGGTGGTGCGATGGTCGTAGCCGGGGACGCCGATAATATCCTCGTAGGATTGCTCCGTGCGAACGAATGCTGCCTTCTGCCCCCAAGGGGCGTAATGCTCGGGTCGGCTTGGACCGAAGAGGCCGAGGGTTGGTATCCCGGCGGCGGCGGCCAGATGCATCAGGCCGGAATCGTTGCCGACGAAAAAATCGCAGCGCGCGAGGCAGGCATGGGCGGTCAAGAGATCGAGCTTGCCAGCCAGATCGATACGATCGCTTGCTGGGACAGCGGCGAGGGGTTGCAGCGCCCGCTCGCGCTCATCGGGCGCCGAGAATACCGCAAGCCGGGCGCCGGGCAGGATGCCGGCCTTTCCGGTCAGGCTCTTGGACAGTTCGGCAAAGCGCTCGGCGCGCCATTCCTTGCCCGGCCAGTTAGCGGTCGGCCCGAGCCCCAGGACCGGCGCGCCATTGGGGATAAGCTCGCGCGCCTGCGCCTCGTGCGCCTCGGTGGTCCAGATGTGGGGCGAAGCTTCGTCAAGCCCCAGGGTACGGGCATATTGGCGGACCTTGTGCAATCCTGGCTCGCCTGGGCCCATCAGGCGGCGGCGAAATGTCGGCAGCAGGTAGGCCAATCCGGTGCGCCGCAGATCGACGACAAGGTGCCAGTATTTACTCGCACATCGCGACCACAGGCCAAGCCAGTGCGCCGAGCGGTTGCGTTTCTCCAGGCGGAAGATAGTTTCGAGGTTGGGAGTCGCTTCGAACAGGGGCGCGGCAGCGGGCCCACAGGCAATCGTCAGCCGGGCCGCCGGGTAGCGCTCGACGAGATGGGCGAGCAGCCCCGAGGATAGCACCGCATCGCCGATGCGCGTCGAAGTCACGAAAAGAATCCGCATCGCGCGGGTTATAGAACCCCGAAAGGTGCAAGGCCAGTGTACAGGGACTGATGCCTGGGGCTTGCCGACAGCCGGTGCCCGACTCAAGTGAGTAGGCGATCGCAATCTTTTCAGGTCCACATTCGGTTCCATCCCATGCCCAAGCCATCCTTTACCATCCTCGAAGATCGCGCGGTCATCGCCGTCACCGGCGAAGATCGGACCGAATTTTTACAGGGGCTGGTCTCGAACGATGTCGAGCGGGCCGGGCCGGCGCGCGCAATCTACGCTGCCTTCCTGACGGCGCAGGGCAAGTACTTGCACGATTTTTTCATTACCGGATACCAGGATGCATTCTTGCTCGATTGCGAAGCGGCGCGGCGGGACGATCTGGTCCAGCGCCTGTCGATGTACCGCTTGCGCTCCAAGGTGGCGATCGAGCCGCGTTCTGACCTCTGCGTCGCGGCGGTGTTCGGTGAGGGCGCGGCGGGCAAGCTCGGTCTTGGTAAAGAACCCAGCAGCAAAGAAAGGGGCGCGGCGGCGGCGTTCGACGGCGGCGTGGCCTTTATCGATCCGCGTCTGGCCGCCGCCAGTGCGCGAGCGTTGTTGCCGGCAGACAGCGCGGCGCAAACGCTCGAAAATGTCGGGCTCGCAGCGGCCAAACCAGAGGATTACGACGATATGCGCTTATCACTTGGACTGCCCGACGGCAGCCGCGATCTGATCGTCGGCAGGTCGACTCTTTTGGAAAGCGGCTTCGAGGAGCTGGCCGGGGTCGATTGGGACAAGGGCTGCTTCCTCGGCCAAGAGTTAACCGCTCGCACGCGCTACCGCGGGCTGGTCAAGAAACGGCTGGTGCCGGTTTCCATAGAAGGCGCACTACCCGAACCGGGAACCATCATCGAGCAGGACGGCCGGGAAGCCGGCGAGATGCGCTCAGGACGGGGCGCCCGCGGCCTCGCCCTCCTCCGCCTCGACGCCCTCGAACGGGACAGCGAACCCCTCACCGCCGGCCAGGCGCGCCTGACTCCGAAGAAGCCAGACTGGGCGTCGTTCTAAAATATTTTTCAGCGAAGCTGCGGGTTGCGCGGGGGAATTCAGTTGCCTGGACGCGACCTGCACGATCGGTTGGGCCCGCAACGGACACTCGATACGATTTTCGTTTCAGGGACCTCCCACCGGAGGTCTTTTTTTGCCTGATATCCCATGGCTTCCAAAAGCGCCATCCGGGTCGAAATCGAAAAACTACCCATTGGTGTGACGACGGTCACAGCCTGCGCGGGGACCGAGTGATATCGATCACACCACCGGAGCAATCATCTGGAACCGGAGGACGACATGAAATCCATCTGCCTATCGCTCGCCGTCGTTGCACTCGCGGCCACCGCGATGCCGACCGGCGCCGCCGCGGCAAAATTTAAACTGAAGAAAGTATCGGTGGGCTTATCGGACGCTCATCGCAAGGCCAACCCCGTGGTGCATGTCAATTTCTACGATGGCAAATGGCGTATATTGTCTGACAAGAAGATCCATTTCGATCTGCGGGTCTTCGCCCGCGCCAATGTGGGCACGGCGATAAACAATATCTATGTCACCGCGCCGGCTGATGGTGGCTTCGATGTAAATCGCTGGAGGGCTAAATCCAACAGCACCAGCACCCGCCGAATTAAGGCCAACCACAGCCACCATTCAATGAAGCAGCGATATCTAGGGAATTTCGGACGAAAAGTCGTCGATTTCTGCAAACAACAGATGCCGGGCGGTGTCGGCCAGT